>JAOAHF010000001.1 GCA_026415355.1 Brevinematales bacterium | reverse complement strand
TTCGTAAAGAATCAAATACTAGCTCAAGCTTCAGTATCTATGATCGCACAAGCTAACCTAAGACCTCAAGCAATACTTAGGCTGCTTGTCTAGGATAAAAATTTTTAGTTTTTCACTCCTCTACCGCATATATTTTTTACTTCGATCCACACAAATAAAGAAATTATAACCCAACATTATACACCTGCAACCACTAGATTTAACAATACTCCCTTACTACAAAATATAAAGAACTAATTTATCTAAAAGTTAATACTTACACTCTAAGCACTAAAAACTTAAAAATTTATATCAAGACTAAATTCCAAAAAATACATCAAAACCTAAGCAAAATACATTAATAATCCTCAAAAAGAGTAGGTAAAGACCTTGAAAGCTCGTTATACTTCTCAACAACATCGGGATTTTCTTGCGAAAATTTTTGTAACTGTTGGTAGTTATTCACAGAATAATTCTCAAATTCTTCAATACTTATATTGTAATTGGATAGAAGATCCTTCTTCTTTCTAGTTCTATATTCATCTAACAACTCAGCAGTTATATTAGTTTTAGAATTAATAATCTCCTTGGTCCAAAAATAATTACTAACTACCATTATAGCATTTAATTCTATGAACGTTCTAGGAGTAAGTTTTATAGGCTTAGGAGTTTTGAGTTCAACGACAATTTCATCCAAAAGTTTCTGTATTTCCATTTCTAGTTCTCTACCTGACTTATCCTCTTCCCCCGTACTACAACTCATCAAAGAGACCAACATTGTAAAAACAAAAAAAACATAAAAAACTATTTTCTTCATTATACCCTCCTCTTTAGAAAAATTATATAATATAAAAATAGAAGATGCAATTAGAAAAACAAGAAAATCCTAGAAAAAGACCATACAATCAATTATATTTATAGTCATGAAGCTCTTTGAAGTCTTCAAAGAAGCTGTAAAAGAACTATCCAAAGCAGGCATAACAAAACCAAAAACAGACGCTGAAATAATTATATCACATGTTCTCAGAATAAGTAGAGTTGACATATATCTAAACAGAAATCAAGATATAAGTTTTGAAGATATAAAAACGATAATGAAAATGATTGAAAGTAGAAAAAAGCTCACACCAATTGAATACATAATTGGATACAAGTACTTTTGGGGTCTTAAGTTCAAAGTCAGGGAAGGTGTTTTAATTCCTCGTTTTGATACAGAATCTCTCATAGAAATGGCAAAAAAAATATGTAAAAACCCCAAATATATTCTAGACATAGGTACAGGTTCAGGAATAATAGGTATAACTCTCAAGAAAATATTCCCAAACTCTTATGTAGTTATGTCTGATATATCAGACACGGCAATAGACCTTTGCAAAGAAAACATAGTAAACATATTAGGTAACACTGATGGGGTTGATGTAATAAAATCAGATATTTTTGATAATATATGGGAGTGCATAGGATGGGGCAAATTTGATCTAATAATCTCAAACCCTCCATATATAAGCCTAAAGGACTATGATAACCTACCTGAGGAAGTTAAAAAAGAACCTATATCGGCACTATATGGTGGGGTATTAGGTATCGATTTTTACGTCAAAATAGCCGATAAAGCAAATGAATTTTTAACAAAGGAAGGTAAGATAATACTTGAAGTAGGAGATGAAATCCAAGCAAAAAGAGTAAAAAAAATATTTTACCTTAAGAACTTTAGAAACTTTATAACATTTAGAGATATAAACCAAAAAGTCAGAGGAGTAGTTGTAATAAACTACTAAGTTTCTTTAATCAATCTATGAGCACCTTTCTTTTCAAGATCAATTATCGAGTTTATAAAATTTTCAAGCTTGTTTCTATCTTTCCAATCCATGTTCATAGAAAACTTTAATCCTACATCAATCAAGTTATCTTCAACTCTACCATACACATTAGCAACAGATGATAAAGTCTTGATAGAAGTATTATCCGGGAAATAAACCTGACAAAATATTCTTTTACCAAGCCTTGTGTACTTAGGAAATATCTGATCCCTTATAAGAACTCTCATACCTCCAACACTAACGTCAATTATATCCTGATTTTCTTTTGTTATTATCTCAAATGATCCTTCTGTTTCAAGTTTAAGTGACGCATTTTGAGATAATGCTATAAGCCTTTTTATCATACCAGAAGACAACTTTTGATTTTTTGACATAACTCTTATTATACCTATAGCTTCTTCATCAAACATTATAGGAACTACTGCTTCGCTCAGTATCTTATTACTTAGATAAAATTGTCTTATCTCATCTATGCTCTTACTTATATCAGAATAAGTTTTTCCACTTTTTGCTAGAAACTTTATATAGTCCTCATAGGTAAGAACAAAATCCTCTTTGAGTTTAATATTGCTGGTATCTAAAACGGCGAAAGGTTTCTTATAAAGTTTTACTAATTGATATATTGCACTTTTTTCAGAACCATCAAAAAGCATAACTTTAGCAAAATCATAGTTTTCACTTCTTCTTATATTACTTTCTATTGTCTTTAGAATAGCATCTATTTTCTGTTGTAATGTGCTATCCTTTATAGTAGGGTCTATAACTTTCATTGAAAGAACAGCATACATATTGGTTATTAAAGGATTACCCCTAACTGATATTCTGATATATTTTCTTTTTGGATGCATTATAACTCTTCGAGGGAATTTAAGAGTAGTCTTGTTTATGAAAACTGTATCAAACTTGACTACATTCGCACCATAAGAAGCTTCTGCTAAAGCTTCTACTCCTATACATTCATCAATTGATGAATTACCAGTAACCACAGAAACATCACTAATCCCAATAGTATTACCAGATATATCAGATATAACAGACATAACCAATATACCATTATCTGTTTTAGTACTCAAGATTGTTTTATTCTCCTTGAAATACTGAAGTACTTTATATATTCTATCAAAATCTTCAATAATCTCTTCTGTTATCATGTTAAACCCAATAATAATTATCTAAAATTTCATTCTTAAACTTTACTAACCCCTATCAGAGTATTTAAACATACGATCTATATGATTAACAATCTCTGTTATTCTGACACCAAAATTCTCTTCGATAACTACTACTTCACCTTTAGCAATAAGCTTACCATTAACCATAATATCAACTGGTTCACCAGCAAGTTTGTCAAGCTCCACTACAGACCCTTCACCAAGTTGTAAGACCTCTTTAACTAGCATTTTGGTTCTACCAAGTTCAACTGTTATTTGTACTGGTACATCCAATATCAAGGCTAGAGACCCTTCTGCTTCTACAGGTACTTCCTCAAGAGCTCCAAACTCTACTGATTTGATAGCAAGTTTACCTTGTTCTTCTACATCTCCCTTATACCTAGTAGAAGTTCTCTCAGTTTCTGGTATCTTTTTAGTTGTATAGGATATTATTATTTGTTTTGCGGTACTTTGAGGCAATGTTATATAAACTTTACCTTGTTTATTACCAACCGTCATCATGAAAGATATTATGATCATAGGAACGTTTGGAAATGTTACATTCCTAACATCTGGTAGTTTTTGTACATTTAGTGCAGTAGTAGCTATGGTCTTACCCGTTTTCTCCGAAAGTGTAGATGTAAAGTTTGAAACTATTATCGACATAGTCTGCTCAAAGGTAGTTATAACAAGTTCTGTTAAAATGGTATTTGACTCATCCCCTATTAAAGGGTTCGTTATTGATAATACAGTGTTAGACGGATAAATAAAATTAATCTCACCTGTAAGATTACCTGATATGTTAAACTTAACATTAACTACCTCACCTACTATTTCAGCTGGTAATCTGTATGTATCAAAATTATCTATAGTTAAACCAGATATTGATACCTCTTTACCAACCTGGGCTTTTATTGTATTCCTCTTGCCTTCAAGTATTTGCCTAAATAGTTCAGTTAGGTTTGACCTATCTATTTCTGTTAGTATTCCTTCTCCTGTATCAACAGATTTAGTCATTTCAATTCCTCTAAAAGCATCAAACGACTCAGTACCACTTAAAAGAGCATCCATTTCTTCTTGAGAAAGATGTCCTTCACCTCCAAACATATTAGTCTTCAACCTCCCTTAAAACTAATTCTAATATATCTTCTGAAAGTTTTTCTATTATACCTGTTATTTGTACTGCCAATTTCTTTCCAACCTTACCAGGTCTACAATAGAACTTATCTTTATTTTCTATTCTCATTATCATATTATCTTTTATGCTTTGATCAAGTCTTATGACATCTCCTATTTTTATTTTCCTTATATCTCTAAACCTAAGAGTTGTAGAACCAACAATAACACTAACATCTAAATCTACCTTATTTAACGTATCCTTAACTAAATCTAATGTTTCCTTTGTCATAACCTTTTTTATACCTGAGTACCAATACTGCGCACTAAGTTTTGACATTATAGGTTCTATAGTAACATACGGCACACAGAGATTCATCATACCTTCTGCCTCTCCCATTTTAACATCAAAGGTTATCAAAACAACCATATCAGTAGGTGGAACTAACTGAGCAAACTGTGGGTTTACCTCAATATTACCAAGTCTAGGCCTAAGATCAATAACATTAGCCCAAGATTCTCTTAGATTTGATAAAATCCTAACAATAACACTTTCCATTACTGATTTCTCTATATCTGTAAGTTCTCTATTCTCCTTGATAGCTTCTCCCCTACCACCGAATAGCCTATCTATGATAACAAAAGTTATAGTAGGATCTATTTCTAAAACAGCATTACCCTTAAGGGGCTCCATATTTATTATACCTAAAGTAGCAGGCGATGGTATACTCCTAGAAAACTCCTCATAAGTAAGCTGATCTGTTGACGCTACATGAACTTGAACTACAAGTCTTAGTTGAGCAGACAAAAAAGTCGACGTTAATCTAGCAAATGTTTCATGTATCATTTGGAGTGTCCTTAGTTGATCTTTTGAAAATCTATCAGGCCTTCTAAAATCATAACTTTTTATATTTTTCTTTACAACAGAAGGAGAAGCCTCAACAGAAAAACTAGCTGTCTCTTTTATCTCTCCGCCTGTTTGAAGTGCCGATAGTAAATTATCTATTTCCTCTTGAGACAATACAGTCGTCATACACTACCTATTATATTATAAAAAACTTGTATCCTCTTATCAAATGTAATCGGAAATATTTAACAAAGCATGAAAATTTTATAAATATCCCATAAAGAAATATAAAAACATCACCAACCCCTAGCTCGCAATTAAATTGAAAAAATAAAACACAAAACTTCAAAATATACGGGTAATTTTATGAGGTTGGAATCAAGTAATCTAGATTTAGGTATTTACATATACAAGTTATACATGACAGATGATGAAATAAATCAAATCAAAGAAAAAGCTTTTGATTTTTGGAGAAAAGAGGCTAATATACCTGGATACAGAAAAGGAACTGCCCCCAAAGAGTTGATATACTCCAAATACGCATCAGAAATTGACAAAACTTTCAGAGAAATCTTAACAGATAAAATAGAACAATCTATCAAATCTAATCACAATTATGGCGTGGATAGTATAAGTATAATAGATTCTTTTGTAAACCATAACGAATCAAAGATAGAAATACCAGGTGAAAGAAGTAAACATGAGCATGTATTCGTAGTAAAAGTATCGAGTATAACATCACTATACATAAAAGATGAAGAAAAATTAAAAAATGAGCTAAACAATATTACCTTTACAGAATACTCACTAAACAAAGATACCATAGATACACAAGAACTAGCCAAACTATTCTTCGCAGATAAAAGAAATGTAGATAACATAGATTTAAGCAAAAAAGATAAATACATAATCAAACTTTCAATAGAAGTAAACGACAAAATAGGTATTGATATAAGCTTGCATCTAGGTAAATATCCAAAACTAGCAGATGAAATAAAATCCATCAAGTTGTTTGAACCATTTGAGCTTAGTTTGTCAAAAGAGCTCAAGGAAGTTATACAAAACTACATGCAAGACATCAATATTCCATCAAATGTAGAAAATAAAGTACAAGCTTTAGTATCAAAAATAACAATTATTGAAGATGATGAAATCAAAGTCCAAGAAAATATAAATGAATTTTCAAAGTTATACGGTAGAGATCAAAGTATAGTATCTGATATCTTAAATAACGAAATAATCAACTATAACATAAACAGGCTTATAACAATATCTATAAACAAGGTAATAGAAAATAGTGAAGTACACATAGGGGAAGAAGAATTTCTAAGAAAAGTATTAACAACTATAAGCTCTACGTTATCTAATTTAAGAACACCATATCATATATCTCTAACTAGAATAGATTATAACTACTACCCTCAAGCAATTCTAAGGTCTATGATTGTTGATGAAGCATTTAAAAAATTATACTATTTTCTTTTTGGAACAGAACTAGTTTCAAAAGACTCCAGAGAAACATCAAAATACAAGGTTTACAACAAACTTCTTGAAATAACAAAAAGTCAAAAAAAGGAAATATCGTACAAACAGATAAAAGAAGAAATGCCGTATCTTTTATTTGACTTCATAACATAATTAAGGAGGTAGCAGATATGTACTACTTGGTTGAAATACAAGGAAAACAATATAAAGTTAAAGAAGGAGATTATATAGTAGTTGACAACTTAAATAAGCAAAAAGGAGATAAAGTAGTTTTTGAAAAAGTATTAGCGATATTAGGTGATAAAAACATCGAGTTTGGCACACCCTATATAAAGGGTAAGAAAGTCGAAGCAGTAGTTGAAGAAAACTTCAAGGGTAAAAAAATAATAGTATTCAAATACAGGCATAAAGTAAACTGGAGAAGAAAATACGGATTTAGACCATTTTTAACTAAACTTAAGATAAATTCACTATCATAAATGGATGAATTTAAAGCTTGGTTCATAGAAACCAAACCTACAATAGTTTATCTAACTGTTGGATACCCTTCCTTCAAAGAGAGTCTTGAATTAGCAAGATTTTTAATAAGGAATAATTTTGCCCAATTAATAGAAGCTGGAATTCCATTCTCGGACCCAATAGCAGATGGGGAAATTATACAATTCTCAACTCAAAAAGCACTTGAAAATGGTACAACCCTCAACGATGTAGCAAACTTTATATCAACTCTGAAATCAGAGTTCAACATACCTATATTCGCAATGGGATACTATAATCCAATTTTCTCAAACATCCAAAGAAACTTATCTTTACTATCAAGTGTAAAAACTGATGGCATCATAATACCAGACATAAATATCGAAGAAATAAAAAAAATCAAAGGTCTTTTGAAAGCAAATAACTTAAAAATAGTAGGTTTTGTAGCACCAAATACAAGTGAAAGTAGAATAAAAAACATAGTATCAAATTCAACAGGCTTTATATATCTAGTAAGTTCTTATGGAACTACAGGAATTAGAGAAAATATCGATACAAAACTCCTTGAAACAATTACAAAAAAAATAAAATCATTCAAAAATATTCCAGTAGCAGTAGGATTTGGTATAAAAGATATCGAAACAGTAAGAAAAATAAAAGAAATTTGTGACGGAGCAATAATAGGAAGTGCAATAATCAAAATTATCCAGCAAAATCCGCAAAACTATCTAGAAAAAATAGAAGAGTTTTTCCGAAAATAAAATTCACTCAAGTCAAAATATTACTCACATCAAAATACCAATCCACTAGGAATCGAAAGACACAAAAAATAACGCCATAAACGAAATTAACTTTATTAGAATAAAATGCCCAAAATGAATAAAGCAAAATCTTTCCATTACTTGAAAAAATTTTAATAAAAGCTTTTTATTACCTTAATAACAATAGCTACAGTTAAAACTAGCTCAAATTATCAATCTTTTTGATAACGGATTCATATTTAGCTTGAGGAGTTGCTTCTTTGTCAACCCTTATATCAAGTTTCAGGAATGCAACAATCCTAGGTATTTCATCTCTCGAAACAGTTTTTTCAACAGCATTTCTGAACGCTTCAAAGACATCTTCTATTTCACCATAAACTACCGTACTAGTAGGATATATTTCTACTTTTACTTTTGAATTTAAGGACAACAACTTAAAAAACTTTGCAACAACATCAGACAAACTAGCACTCTGGTTATTTAGCTTTATAGGTACTATACTTATTTCAAGAATACCTTTCATATCTAACATCCCTAACTGCAGCAAACATTTTAGATTATGTATTTACTTGATTTATTGTACAGTTTCTCAAACTCTTTCTTCTTTTCTTCATATCCTTTGCGACCAAGCAAAGCATATGTAAAGTTCTTACCCTCTTCAACTCCCGGTTGATCAAAAGCGTTTATGTTATACAACTCACCAGACATAGCAGTAGAAACTTCAAAGAAAAATATCATTTGCCCTATGTAATACTCATCTACTTTTGGAAGTATAATTGTTTTTGAAGGCTTACCTTCCTTTGCTAATGCAGCCTCAGTTGATTTCTCCTCAGCATCTATAAGTTCATTCATAGTGTGTCCCATGAGATACCCCATTGAAGAATACTTACTCAAGCTATCATCATACTCAAGCTTCACTTCATTATTAAATTTCTCAACCCTGATGAAAGTTATAACTTTATCATAAGGACCTTCCTTAAATAACTGAACTTGAGAATGCTGATCTGTAGCACCAACTGCTCTTAGAGGAGTAGGACCTACATAAACATAAGCACCATCTACATCAACCTTCTTACCTAGACTCTCAGCCCACAACTGAACATACCAGTCAGACCATTTACTCAATTTAGTCGAATACGGCATCAAAACCGAAATATTTATACCTCTTAAATAGAATATGTACTCTATAACAGCATTAAGATAAGCAGGATTTCTAAACAACTCAGGATTTTTTGAAACTTTATCCATTTCTCTAGCACCTTCTAAAAGTTTATCAATATCTATCCCCATGAGTTCTCCTGGTACAAGTCCAACAGAAGATAAGACACTAAATCTACCACCAACATTCTCAGGTATAGAAAATGACTCAAGACTAAATTCGTTAACCATTTTCCTCAACTCGCCCTTCTGTGAATCTGTAACCGCTATAACATGTTCTCTCATTCTACTTCCCAAAACAGACTTAAACATAGAAAAGCAAGCTAGAAAACCAGCTGCTGTCTCTGCTGTAGAACCAGATTTACTTATAACAACAAAAACAGTTTTGTTTGGATCTATAACCTCCATTATATCAGAAAACCAGTCAGGATCAACATTGTCAATTATGTAAGTTTTCATACCTCCTCTCTTTTCCTTAGGAAGTTCATTTGAGATGTAATTCAAGATAGACGACTGTAAAGCAGCAGGCCCCAACCCAGACCCACCTATACCCAAAACAACTTGTGTATCGAATCTATCCTTAAATTTTTTCAGTCTTTCTTTGATATCCTTGAGATTTTCTTCATCATATGGGAGATTATAAAAACCCAAATCTCTCTGAGACTTTATCATCAAGTTTTCGTGAAGTTTCTTTATTTTCTTTTCATAAGAACTAAGCTCATCTTCAGAAATACCCACTCTTGAACCAATATAATTCGAAAGACAATAATTGTAATCAAACTTAAAAATTCCCATAATCCCCTCTCTAAGGCTTTTAAGATAAAGGATTCAAAATTCTCTTTTCAAGAAAGTTACTCTTTACAAATAGAAACTTACAATTTACGTTAATTAGAATGTTTTAATATGCTAAGGATATTGATTTTGGTAGTCTTAATACTCTCAACATTGAGCAATATAAACGCAGATGAAACACTGTCAAAGGTTTCAAATCTAATAAACCAGCTAAAACACTACGAAGCAATAAACGAATTAGAAAAAGCGATAACAAAACATCCCTCAAGTATACCATATTACATCTTTATTATTCAAATATCACTTGATGTAAACGAAAATGAGCTCGCTGAAAAGTATCTCTCTCAAGCACTCAGATATGAAAGGGATAACATAACATTAAATGCCTTCCAAATCGAGTTAGAAAGACTAAAAGGTAACAACAAAAAAGCTATCGAAATAGCAGAAAAAGTCTTGAAAAACTCAAGTTCCAGGACAAACTTAACTTTTGTAGTATCATACTCTAGACTTTTAGCATCTGAACATCCATACGAAGCGGAAAAATTCTTAGCACCCTATATGAAGATATTCAACAACCATAGAATATTCACAGAAATGGCGAAAATACAACTATCAACAGGCAAACTACAACACGCAAAATCAAACCTCGACAAAGCATTACTTTTAGAAAGGGTTGACAAATCAATATATTCACTATACGGAGAATATTACTACAGAGTAGGTAAACTAGAAGAATCAGCAAAAAATTTAGAAAAAGCTATATTATTCCCTGGTAATAACTCAAGAGAATACTATTTATTATCCGATATCTACTTTAAACTAAAAGAGTACAAAAAATCTCTAGAATACGCCAAGATTATACCCTTACCTAAGGAAACAATAGCATCTATTCTTTATACCTCAAAAAACTACTCAGATCTTGTCAAAGAGTTCGAAAACCCTGAAAACGAAATAATTAGATATTTTATAGAAGAAAGCCAAATAGCACTAAGTCCTCAAAGAATATCAAGAGAACGACAAAATCTATCAGAAGAAAGATACAAAAAAGCAATGAAACTTAAACGTAAAGGAATTCCCTATTATAACATATATCTTTCGAGATCAATAAGATTAAATCCACTAAACTTTGATTCATGGTTTGAGCTAGGAAACTACTACAAATTCTACTATTCACCCTACACAGCACTGCAAGAAATAAGTATAGGGAAAAATCTTTTCGTTAACAATATAAAAATACAAGATTTTTACGAAAATCTCGTAAACTTCGTATCCAACAGTTCAAAAATCGCAAATTGGGAAGTTGATATACAATCGCCTAAAAATATGAAATTTCTAATCGAAATCGAAGAATCAAACTACCCCATAGAAAAGATATTTTACCAAAATGCTATCACATGGGCTTTAGAGAGTATAAAATTACCGAATACAGAACTTAATATAAGTTACCAAAAGAATAATACCCTTTCCTATAAAGGATATGATATAGTTATCAGTATAAAACCAGAGATACTAAAAGATTACCTAATACTAAACATATCCATTATAGACCCCAAAAGCTATAGAGTTATAACTAATGTCTTAACATCTCAGAAATTTAGTGAATTTTTTGTCTCGGAAATATACCAAAACCTAACTAGGAAAATTCTATCATCATTACCCGAATATGGTATAATTCTAGGTTCAAAAGACAATACTTTAGTTGTAAAGTACCTAAAAGGAGTTCCAAATTTAAACGACAACATCATTATAACATACAACAATATTTCATCCATCCTAAACAACAACTATAATACAATAGCAACTGGCAAAATCATAGACAGAGATGGAGAATACGGACTTGTAGAATTGGACGCTGAATTTAAATATAAAACAACTGTGAAACCAGGAAACCTATTTATTAAGACTAACTTTTGATGCTAAACCCTAGTATTATAAAATCATCTCTAATTCTAACCTCCTTTAAAGCTCTTATGTACGAAAATATTTCTTGTATTGTATCTTTAACCGAAAGATTCTTAAAGAAAACAATCAAGTCAATTATTTTACTCTCATCAACCTCACCTTTTTTTACATCCTCAAGTTCTACTATACCATCTGTATAGAGAAAGAACTTGTCACCTCTGTTAATATAAATTTCTTCTGGACGGTACTCCTCATCCTTCTTTATACCAATAGGCTTATGAATATGTATCAGCTTTTGAAATGTCACTATTCCATCTTCCTTAAGAATAACACCATATCTATGACCTGCTGATATAATCTTCATTCTCATCCTATCAACATCTACTTCACACAATATACCAGTTATGTATGTATATATTTCCGAATTATCTTGGTTAAGGGAGTAAATCAAATTATTAATGTACTCAATTGTTTTTTGAATATTTCTATCTTCTAGAATAGATCTCTCGATTATGTTTTTAATATTACTAGCCACAAAAGCTGAAGATATATTATGTCCTGAAACATCAAATACACCAACAAAAGTTTTCTTACCTATCTCTAATGCAACAAAGAAATCTCCTCCTACCTCCAAAATTTTGTCAGCAGGTTGATACTTAAAGTAAAAGTTTATATTTCTTAATTTATCAATACCACTAAAAGCCTCAACGGAAGAAACTATCTTTCTAATTCTCATTGCTTCATAATGTAAATCAATAGCAGTTTTTTGGTTTACTATTTGTACTGGATAGAAAAAAATACTACCAAACTTTGATTCCTCAACATACAAAGGCTCAATAGAATATACAACATCAGACTGTATAACCTTACCTTCAGAAATATACTTCAGTTTTGATTTAAGATCATCAAGACTATTAAGATTGTTATACTCACTAAAAGTATCAATAAAATTCTTATTCAACTTAACTATCCTACCACCTACTTTTTCAAATATGACTATAGGCAAATTTATCAAATCTGAAACTCTTAAAAATACTTCATCCATTCTGTTCACAAAAGATTTTTCTACACCATATATCTTTATTCTTATCCTACTATCATCTATATATTCTGAAACAATCTCCAACAATACCCCACCAAGTTCTTCTACTTCAGAAAATCTAGTTATGGTAAAAATCTTATTATACTTTAGTCCCTCCTTAAGTTCACCTATATTAACTAACTTCCAAAAAACCCAAAACTTTTCATCCTCCGGAGTTTTACTTATTACTTCGTTTGATCTTGTATTAAACAAAACTTCGTAAAACACCAATCTAACATCACTACTCTCAGGACCATGCTCTAAAACAAAATGTCTCAAAGATTGCTTGGCAGAAACATACAATAAGAATAAAGACAAAAAATCACTCAGTATATTAACCATTATCTGGGAATCATAATACATGTTGTAATTATTAGTAAAGACTATAATCAGATTTGAGATTCCCTCGTCTCTATACAAAGGTACAAGAAGAATAGAATTTGACTTTATTTCTCTACACACTTCTACAACATCCTTCAAAGTAAAAATAGATAAATCGCTAGGTATAACAAACCTGTGCTTATTCATGCTTTTTGATAATAACTTTAGCACTTTTTCTTCAATTATCTCAGATGGTTTACTACTCTCGAAAATCTCTTTGAGCTTTGAAATACCAGAGATAAAAGGAAAGAAAGGATCAGTAGAAACCTGATATACTAAACCTTCTTTTGAAACTTTCAAACTAACAACAAATTTTGCTTCAAAGAGCTTTTGTAAAAGTTTAACAAACTCTAACATCAGATCATCCAAAGATCTAACATTTCCAGAAATACGATTAAACCTCTGATTAGATAAAATCACACTTCCTGAACTTAAAATATCATTAACAGAAGAAAGAGAAACAGTAATAAATCTCTTAACAAGATTCATTCTAGACAAAGTAAAATCTTTTCTTGAAACCTTATCAGATAATTTTCCAACTAAAAAAGCAAAAAAGAGAATTAAAAAAACAAAAAGAATTAAATAAGCATATTCCATATACTATATATTAAAAATTATCAACATCTACAGATAAATTTGCAATTTAATAATCTCCTCCTAATCGGTTTTGTTGAAAAACAAATTTAAGTTTTTCAAAATATATCTACTAATACGATGTATGTAGACGGCGAGAAAATAAGGCATAAATACAAAACGTTATTCAAAAACATAGATAGATCTGTAAAGATAATAAACGAGTTTTCTGAATTTCTCAAGCTACTTGATCTAAGGGAAGTTAACATTCTGAAGATCATGATGGTAAGATTCATGATAGAGACCACAAATTCAGATGCAGGAGGATTGATAGAAAGTGTAGAAGATAGTTATGAATTCACAGAAATATTCCAATACAAAGGAAATAGAATAATAGACAAAGACTTTTCTTCTCTAGTAAGAAGAATACAACCTAATACACTTGAAAGTAAACTACTTGATATAACATTAAAAAGGAAAATACCCACAATATCTTTTGACCAAACTACAAAGGATTCTAGTCTTGGCAAGATATTGAAAATAATACCTTGTTGCATAATCCAAGTTCCAGTAATAGTAGAAGATAATGTTGAGTATGTTGTAGAACTTATAAAAAAGGAAGACAATAAGAACAGTATTTTTTCAGAAGGAGATATAAATAGCCTTTCAATAATATCTAATATAGCATCAGCTATATTTACAAACGCTCAGCTATTTAAAAGTGCTATTCATGATAGATTAACAGAACTATATAATATTCACTACTTCAAAAACTTAATGGTAGATGAAATGAAAAAAGTTATTAAATTTAAAACAAAGCTTTCTCTTGCAGTCATGGACATAGACCACTTCAAAAACATAAACGACACATACGGACATAGCGTAGGAGATGAAGCAATAAAATTTTTTGCAAATGTTATAAGGCAAGAAATAAAAAGAAATTCGGATATAGTAGCAAGATACGGAGGAGATGAATTTATAGCAGCATTCCCTTCAACAGACTCTCAATCTGCATACAGTGTATGTACTAAAGTTAAAGATAGACTAAATTCAGAATTTTTCCAGCCGGATGAAAGAACTAAAATTAAACTAACCCCTAGTATAGGGATAGCAGAAATAACTGAAGAAGACATAGAAAGCGCTCAAAATGAAAACGATCTTTTCAGAAAAATATTTATAAAAGCAGATACCGCACTTTATAATTCTAAAAAAACAGGCAGAAACAGAATAACTATATACTCAAACGAAATGCCTATAATACAAGAAAGGGAGCTATAAATGTCGATATACAAAGAAATATCAGCATCTATAGAAAAACTTATTGAAAACGATCAAAGAGCAAAATACTTATACGAAGATATGATAAAAAAAACACAAGAAAAAAAACTCTCTAAAGAAACACTCCATCCTTTCATATCATACGTTTCAGAAAAGATAAGAATAATACATGGAAATATAGAACCTAAAGAAATCAAAAAAGCTCTGATACATTTTTACTCAAAAAACTTTATAGGTATAGATGTAGATTTATGGAAGTAACAGAAAGAGTAAATTCTAATAATGTCTTCCTAAATCTAACAAAATACATAAGAATTATCTTTTACAAACATCATCTAAACTAAATATAGCATAAAAAATAAATCAAGGCATAGGTGGCTATATGGAAATATTACCCAAAAGTATAGAAGAGCTTGTTGATATTTTAAGCGAAATACCAGGAATAGGCCCTAAAACAGCAGAAAGGATATCATTTCATATACTAATGTCCAAAGATAAACTTTTGGATAGACTCACCTACTCTCTCGAAAAAGTAAAAAAAGAAATAAAAATATGTTCTGAGTGTGGAATGATATCAGACACAAACCCATGCAAGATATGTTCATCACCGGAAAGGGATATGAAAATAATATGCGTTGTTGAAAAACCAAACGACGTAGTAGCAATAGAAAAAACAGAACACTACAACGGTATTTATCACGTATTAGGAGGGGTTATATCTCCTATCGAAGGAATAGGTCCTAGTGATATATCAATAGATAAACTAATGGAAAGGATTACTAGAAACAAAGTAGAAGAAGTATTTTTCGCTCTTGATCCCGACTCTGAAGGTGAAACAACCATTTCTTATATCACATCACTTATACAAAAAAGAGGTATAAATGTAAAAATGACATCTCTAGCAAAAGGTATACCATTAGGAGGTAATATCGAGTATTCTGACACACTTACTTTATCTAGAGCAATAAAGAATAGAAATAAAATAGAACCATAATACATAACAACAAGCTAAACTCAATATAAATACTGATAAGGTTAGACAAAAATTCCTACTTACTTTCCAAAACCTATAAGTAAACAAAATTTAGTACTAAGCTTATCAAAACTCTAAAATTACAAATATTCACAAGTCTGATAACAACATCAAGTTAGATTATCTTAGGAAATTCAGTAATGAAAGCCCCATTAATCTAGCACCAACTTGTAGACCTGCTTGATGGGTTAATTCTAACATTCTAAGTTCAACAACAGTTTGAGGAATATCTGTAGCTTGTGTTTTGGCTAGTATATCTTTTACATAAACTATATCTGCATTCAATCTTGTGTTTACAACTTTCAATCTTTCAGCTCTAGCACCAATTTCAGCCCTATACCTCAAAAAATTATCAAGCCCATTATCAATAAGAGATAAATCCTCACCACCTAAGTTCTGTTGTCTTCCTGCTAGCATATCGTCCCTTATTTTTATCAGTACATCAAACAGAGAAAGCACATATATTTTAGCTTCTGGATTGTAATTAAGTGTAGCTGGAGCACCTTTCCTTACTATTCCAAGTCTTTCCATAACATCGCCATCTCCTACATCTTCAACAGTTATATTGTGTGGTATAGTACTTTCAAGCGTAAGGAAATTATTACCTGTTGAGTTATCAATGTAAGCTTTAACAGGTATTTTCAGACTATTTATTTTTTCAACAATAACCTCAAGAGTATCACCTTTATAAACTTTCACCTCAACTCCATCTATTTTAAAAGACATATCTCTATCCGCAATAAAGCCTGTACCTGGTATAGATGACTTTATAACCATATTCTCCGAAGCAAAAAGTCTATTACCATTCAAATTTATCTGTACAAAATCAAATGTATCAGCTTGCCTCATCACAACTCCATCATCACCCATATAAACAACCTTCTTAACAACTTCATAGTCAAGTTCTTCCGAAAGGCCATATTCAACTCTAAAAGGTAAATCAGTTTTATAACCCCCATAGAGATTTGTCTGCTTGTAATAAGCATTAGCAATATTAACAAGCTCCCTTATCAGTTGATCAACTTCTATAGCCATCTTTTTGGTATCATCCTTAGTGTAGGTACCATTTGCCGCTTGTACTGTAAGTTCCCTAACTCTATGTAATATATCAGTAGCACTCTGTAGGTTTGAATCCATAAGATTAAGTCTAGCTTCACCCTCTTCAATATTCCTTATATAGGTTTCTATCTCTCTTAACCTACTCTGAAACTGCATCGACATAGTAGTACCTACAGGATCATCTTCAGGCATCCTTATCTTACTCATACTTGTCAAATCTATTTGTCTTTTATTCATTTCAACCATTCTATCCTTCAAGTAGAAAAGAAATTCATTTGATATGGAATTCTGAGTGACTCTACCTATCATAAAACCTCCTTGTTAATGCTCTCTACCATCCTTGGTAGAAGATACATAAAAATACCCTAAAATATTTTTCGTAATATAATTAAAAACTTTTAGTAAAAAACAAATATTCAAAACTAAAAGGATCAAGAGTTACAATACTCAAAGGCAGATATATCATAAAATTAATCAAATTTCCAAATATAAAACTACCATGTATAAATATTATGAACTAGAAAGGTAAAACAAAATCAAAAACAAATTCAACCACATAATCCTTCACAAGTGTATTGTAAATCATCTCAATACCTGTCCTCGTATCGAGATAACCTATGAAGTTTAAGTTGAAGAATATCCCTACAGTTAGTTCGGTTCTTAAATACCTATTAACTATATCACCAAAGTTTTGAAACAAAATACCACCCCTGCCACCTACCTCAACCCAAAACTCAGTTATGTAAATCGGCCATATACCTTCGTTAACCTCAAATAACTTAAGATAAACCTTAGCAAGAGATGTGAAAAAATAATCTCCATCTTCTCTAAATCCGACATAAGTAGGTAAGTTTATATTATATACATCTCCCTCCTCTACAGGAAATAATTCCTTAAATAGATACCCTCCATAACAAAACGCATTAGAATAACTTGAAAACAAATTACCCCTCAATCCTAAACCTAACTTCAAAACATTGTTACCAAAAATTCTAAAAGAGTAAGAAAAAAAAGCACTAGCAACCAAAGAATTTTCTTCAGAACCAAAAATCTTATTAGCTAACTTTAGATTAAAGTTACACAAAAATCCTTCCTCTGAAGTTACAGCACCAAGACTACTTCTCAAAGTGTTTACAGTAATACCAAAAGTAAAGTAAGGTGACACAATTCCCTCACTTGTATCATCAAACCTATAGTCTGGAAATACAATATCTACAACTTCTCTACCAACAAATGATGGAAAAGAAAAAGCTACAAAAGGATAGACTTTAAGATACGTATTACCAAATTCCCCTTGAACCTTAAGTCTATAGTAATCAAGAGTAAATGTATCAAAAAGATATCCCCTACTCCTAAGACCCGAAACCATTGTAAAGTTTGTATCTAAATGATCTCTAAAAACTCTAAAACTGAAAAGAGTATAAGGAATACTAGAATCTACAAACCTAACGTCATAATCAACAGTCCTTGAATTAAGATTCCAAGCAATACTTATAAAATAACTTCTAAACTCCAATGGTTCATCATAAAAACCAAAGTAAAGCCCTACTTTCCTGAAAGAAAAGTCAGGATTAAAATGAACATCTGGGAAAAATGATGTAATTATAGAAAAAAGCGTTATATTATTGAAATAACTGTAATTTTGAATACTAGTTATGTTAGTTTTGAAAGAAACAATATCTCTAAGCTTTGGATATAAATCAAAAGAATTCTTTTTAACCTCAGCAACTAGACTGAATGATTCCTTATCTGCAAAGAAAATGTCAACACCTTCTCTTGAGAATGATAATCCATATATTCTAATACCATCAGAAACAACATTAAAAAAACTGAAAAGATGTGATACTACTCTAAATATCTTACCATCTCTAATTTCAAAAACATCAATCTTATCACCATTTAAACCGGAAAACAATATACCATTACTAGTCACTGTTATGTCTGATACAAATTTGAATTTTCTGAGTTCATATACCAGTTCTAAAGTGTCAAAATTAAAGACTTTTATAACATCTAGCCCATCTTCTGAAACCACTAAAGCCAATAGATTATCATAGGTTGAAACTTTTTTGTAGAAAATATCCTGACCTTCAAAAAGTATATTAGTCTTGAAATTAATCTTATCATTATCCACTTCCAAATTAATCTTAACAACCCTAGCAGTATCATCATCTTGGACAAGAACTACTACAGTATTGTCATCTACTACGCTAACATCATAAACTCCTTGTATATCCGTGCTAATCTCATCAACCAGCACAGGAATACTTTTCTTGATTATTCTGGCTAACTTTAAAAAGTTTCTTGTATAATACTTGGAAGAAATAGTTTCCAAAAAGGCAATTCTACTACCTTTTACATCAAATCTACTCAAATACCTACCGTAAGCTAAAAAACCAATTTCTTTACCATCAACTCTTACATACTTGAGAGATGGTAATTCACCCTTAACCCCCCTTTGGAAGTATAATATAAAATCATCAAATTTTCTTAATCTTTCTTTATATCCACCTTCAAAAGAAAGTTGCTGTACTTCAGATGTATATATCCTACTTACTACTTTATTGCTCAAATACCTTCCAAACTCATCCCATTCAGAAAATAAGTTGTTTTTAAACGTATTAAAAAACGAAAGATAGAAACTATTTGGCAAGTAGTAGGAGTTTTCCTTGTAGAAACTCAAAGTTTTTTCATAACTATACTTTTCAACAAGGTATCTAAAAAACATACCACCATACAAATACCACCCATCTAAAGGATATTCATTGACAAGGTTCGCTTTGTAAAAATTTCTAAACTTACCGTAATACGATTGAGAATACAAACTATCTGTAAAAATCGGATTATTAAGTCTCCCATAACCCCAAATACTTTCATTCAAAACAGTAGGAGACTCTATAAATACACCAGGTAAATACATATTTGGCACTATATAGTACGAAAATATAAACCTCAGAAATTGCCAAAAAACCCCGTTTGCTTCTTCGATAGCAAGAGCATGTGTCAACTCGTGTATAAATATACCTTTTAGATCATCATCAAAGACAAAATTATCTAACTTTGTTATCTTTGAGGTATATATTACTATAAAGGGGCTTGGAATAGCAACATAATATCCATTTGGTAAATCACTTTGATCTACAACAACTATTGGAAACCTATAACCAAACCTAACATTCATCTTTTCACTAACTTCTTCATATATTTTATCCACTATCGTCGAAAGTCTTTGAGCAGTACCTTTAGAAGTTTCAGAAAAGTAAATATCAAAATAAATAGTTTGTATCTTAGTCCAACATCTTAAAGGATCAAAAGTAGAAAAACTTACCTGTCCTCTGAGATCAAATGAAAAAACAAAATAAATAATAACAATGAAATACAATCTTTTCATAAGAATTTTCCTTGCAAGCTGCCTTTAAAGTAAACAATTAGCAACTGAATTTTCAAACTTGTAACATCCAAGTTACAGATAAAACATCTATACTCAAACTAGAATAAAATAATCAAATGACTTATTACTTCCCAGAAGAAAGAAAATAACTGTTTCTTATAAAATCTACCATGTAATCCGCAACAATTTCTTCATCACACAAAACATTAGTTATCCTGTTCTGCCTAAGAGACTCTGCCTCTGAAGTAAATCTTGCTCTAGCTACTATATTGATATTAGGATTAAGAGCTCTAGCTGTCTCAGATATAGTAAGAGATTCATTCTTAACAGGAGTTGTTATGACAAGTAATTTGGAATTCTCAATACCAACCCATCTCAATGTACTTTCTCTTTTAGCATCTCCAAAATGTATATTAAAAACTTTTCTATTCTTTCTGACAGTTTCAGAATTTGTCTCTAATATCACGTGTGGAACATTCATATTGATAAGTATTTCAGTAACCTTCCTCCCTACAGGCCCAAATCCAACTATTATTACATCAAATTTCCCTAGAATACCTTTATTCCACTCTTTAATCTTGAGAATCGATATCCTATCCGCAATTCTATCAACAAACTGAAAAGAAAGAGATGATAAAATCATACTCAAAACTATCGACGACGAGAATATAACAAATACATCATCCGATATTACATTACCTCTTAATGAGATCGAAAGTATAAGAAACCCAAATTCACCCATACTACTAATAAGAGAAGAAGACCTTAAATTATGCTCCACAGATTCTCTATTAGCTAGTAGTATTAAAAACATAACCAAAAACTTAAAAACAACAATACATAGAGTTGTAAGTATTATTACTGAAAAATTCTTTATAAGAAGTGACAAAGTTATCGAAGCCCCAATATAAACAAAGAAAAAACCAACAAAAATCTCCTTAATAGGTAAAACTTCTGATGCTATCTGCCGTCCAAAAAAAGACTCAGATATTATCATTCCTGCTATGAATGCACCTAAAAATGGAGATAAACCTGAAAATTTAGCAACTGTAGCACTACCAAAACTTATAACAATCGCTAAAAATACAATAAGATATCTATCACGTACAACTAGTATCTCAGCAAATCTAGTTTTAGTGAAATAGTACAATGCTACAAAATACAAGATGACTATCAAACTGCCAACGAATAAATTAGCACTTGAACTTTCAGTATTAACTATAAAAGACAAAGCTACAAGGATTAGTATTGATACAATATCCTGTATAAGCGAAATTAGAAAAGTAATTCTACCATATCTTATTCCTATTGCTCCTTTTTTCTCTACGATAGACAGTATAGTTATAGTACTACTCATTACAATAACAGAAGACAAAACGAAAGCAACTTTGAAATCCTTAGTAATCAACCACAGCACAGTTAACGGTAATATAGATGTTAACACAATCTGTCCCAATCCTATAAGTACTACTTCTTTTCTATAACTCCAAAGGATTCTTAGAGAAAACTCAACACCTACAAAAAACAACATAAGCATAACACCGAAATCTGCTATTTCCTTGAAAACTTCGTTATGATTCAACACACCTATTTGGTTTAAAACAATACCTGATAGAATCAACGATACTATGAAAGGTACTTGAAATCTTCCAAATATATATAGGAATATAGCTGAAACTAAAAATACTAGAAATATTCCTGTAATAGTATCTATATGAAAAGTCATAATTCCTCAACAGTTATATTTCGGTTAGTGTATATACATATGTCTCCTGCAATCTTAAGTGACTCTTCTACTATGAACTTTGGATCAAGGTTTGGATTTGCTTTGATAAATGCTCTTGCTGCCGCTAGTGCATAAGGTCCCCCTGATCCAATAGATGCTATGTTATCTTCTGGTTCTATAACATCTCCAGTTCCAGAAACTATAAGTATTTTTTCCTTATTACCCACTATCATAAGGGCTTCAAGTCTTCTAAGTAGTTTATCTGTTCGCCATTCCTTGGCAAGAGCTACAGAAGCCTTAAGTATATTCCCATTATTCTCTTTAAGATGTCCTTCAAATCTTTCAAGCAAAGCAAATGCATCAGCAGTAGCTCCAGCAAATCCCACCAAAACCTTATCATCAAATATCCTTCTTATCTTCCTAGCATTTGACTTAAGCACTGTATCACCAAAAGTAACTTGTCCATCTCCACCCATAACAAGCCTATCATCCTTCAATATACCTATAACTGTAGTCGATTTTATTTTCATAACAACCCCCAAAATACAATCTTGTACACTTAAATTAAGATTATCCCTGTACCTTAAACGAAATTAAGCATTGCTTTTTCTTTGAAATTTTAAGTGTTAAATAACCATCTTTAGACCTAAACTCTTCTCCAGTAAAGATGTCTTTACCACTTTCATCAAAAACTCCAAGGTGATAAGTAGGTATAGTTATTTCTTTTTCAACTTGGGACCTACTAATAAACCCTATGAAACATTTCTCCAAATCAAACCTTGCAAAAGCAAACGTATCCTCATCAGCATAAACAGGTCTATAAGCACCAAGATGTAATGTTTTCTCTGATCTCTTTAACTTAGCAAGAGTTGAGTAAAGATTCAAAAAATACCTATCCCATTTACTTTCATCCCACTCCATAGGATATCTACATCCTTCAATATCACTAGTTCTTCCTCTTAAGGCTATTTCATCACCATAATATATCGATGTTGCTCCAGGAAGAAGGAAGAGAATAATAAGCATTCCCTTGTATATATCTCTATCGAAATAAATAGTATTGTGGAATCTGAATATATCATGAGATCCTAACAAGTTGTACTGCAAGAACGCTATCTGATTAGGTAATCTTGTATAATGTTGTTGTATTTGAGCTTCTAGTTCTACCCCTGTACTTGGTCTTAGCTTCCTACCCGGCTCAACTACATTTCTCAGAAACCAATCAACTTCTCCAGCAAATGATCTAATCGGTCTTAGAGAGGCAAAATAATTCATACATCCATCTAGTTGATCTCCTAGTAAATAACTTATGTTATCTTCCCAATGTTCACCTATTAGATAAGCATTTTTCTTGATACTCTTAACTCCTTCTCTTATTCTCTTAAATATCTCATTCCCGAACTGATCTATACCATTTCTACCCGTGTCGTTCGCAACATCAAACCTCCAACCATCTATATCAAATTGTTTTATGTAATACTTTACAACAGAGTCATCATCTTCAAATATTATTTCTCTCAACTTCTTTGAGTTGTAGTTTAGCTGAGGAAGTTCAGATAATCCAGCCCATCCTCTGTATTCATTCTTTTCATTGAAGTAGTAAAAACCTCTTTCCTCAGAATTAATGTCCAAAAGAGCCTTCTTAAACCAAATATGCTGATCCCCCGTATGATTTATCGAAATATCAAGTATAATTTTCATATCGTTTTTATGCAACTCATCTACTAATTCCCTGAGAGCTTCATTACCACCTAAATGTGGATCAACACTGAAATAGTCAATAGTATCATATCTATGGTTAGTCATAGCTTTGAATATAGGGTTAAGATACAAAGCATTCACCCCTATAGACTTGAGGTACCATATCTTATCTTTTATTCCATATAAGTCTCCACCTAGAAAATCAAGACAAAACCCTTGATGATATGGTAAAGGATCTGTACCCCAGTCTAATTTTATAGTCTTATGTCTTCGGTACTCATACTCGCCAGTTTTTACGCTTATTTCAGGTTTGCCCTGATTAAATCTATCAGGGAATATCTGATAAAAAACACTACCTGGAACCCAATCAGGATTTTCAAATTCCGCTATTATGACAAAATCGTTATCTTCTGTAGGAACATACGTGAATATACCTTTTCTGGTATAAAATAAAACTTCACTACCAATATCAATCACGAAGTGATAGTTTATAAATTTCTGAGACACCTTTAACCACCCTTCATAGTAGGTAAAATAGTTTGTTTGTCTAGAAATAGTCATCTTTATGTATTTGGATCCTCCATCAATAATAGCTCTCATATAAACATTTCTTATAGGGTTATTTCTCAAAACTCTAAAACTCACTTTTATGTACTCATTAAATCTTGGATAAGGATTTGAAACAAAATCATAATTTACTTCCGAAAATATTGTTTTCTTCCAATCCATAGAATGGATTTATAAACTAACTTACGCTCTGAATTCAATTTATCGTAAGAGTTCAATAGAATTTAAAACAAAGTTATAAGTAAACCATAAAAACATAGTTTACCGAACACCCCAATTTAGATAAGATTCAACAACTCAACCTAAAGAAAAATGTTCAAACCTAACTAATCTTCATAATAACTTATTATTGAGGATATCTTTTCTATCTCAGGAGTTAAAATAAAAAGCGAGTTTTTATTCTTTAAATACGTAGCTATTTCAACAAAAGTAGAAGAAATATCCTTAAACCTTAGAGAAATAAATTGTAATGGTACTTTTAGCAGATCCACTACAATCCTCAACAGAGGTTTCTTTGAAAGGAAATACCTAAAAGTAGGTTGAGAATAATCCTTTTGCAGTACACTTGTAGGTATATCAAAATCAGCTATCTTATCTACCAAAAAATCTTTCGCCGATATTATTATACCACCACTGCTCCAAGTCCTTATTCCGAATTCTATCATAGACAAATATGTTGGAAGATTCGTCAAATAACCACCTATAGACTTAAACAGATTTTTATTGTATATTCCTAGAAAATGGTTCGGAGTAAGAGTTGCTGGGTTTTTAGCATTTTCAAGTATAACAACATCAAGAGTATCATTAATTATACTTAACTTAACTGTTTCGGTAACTCGTTTACCTTGGTAAGATAATGTTGGGGTTATACACATAAGCGTAGGTTCAGTACTAAACACATCTCTAACGTTTTTAGTATTGAGTATAGAAGGTCTATAGTTAACAGTCATAACCAAAACCAGTTGAGCACTTGCAAGCATTATGGCATTATTTACTGCCTCAGTTATAGATATATCATTATCAGGTATTATTATCCTAGCTTTGTTAAGAATATCACCAGCATCAGTTATATCAGTCTTTGAAGTATCAACATACATGATCTCAATGTTTGAGATTGAACCGAAAAAAGAAATAATATCATCCATCCTATTTTTAAAAGCATATAAACTTTTCTTACCTATGTAAGCAACAGTTATTGAATACCTTTTATTAGGGTTTTTTTCAACTCTATTAGTTATATCAACAAAGTTAGACATATTTATTTAGAATTTTCGGATACTTCATAAAAATTTCTAAAATTCAAATCAACCACATACAATCAAAACTTCACAAGTAATTTAAGTAGCAAAGTCTAAGTTTGAACCGATAATCGTTTCCCCATCAACTATAGAAAGCTAAGGATACAACGTGAATAGTCAAGTAATAATTGACAATATATCATATACATTTTCTACTTCTACTATTTGGATATCGGTTTGAATTTCCGACGGTTTATTATTTTTCGGAACTATGGCTTTTTTTACACCTATTCTTTGTAATTCTGATATTCTGATTTCAAACCAAGGTATAGGTCTTATTTCACCACCAAGACCTATTTCTCCAAAGACACCTATATCTCTTGGTATTTCCTTATTCTTAAGACTCGACAATATCGATAATGCAACCGCGAGATCTGTAGCAGTCTCCTTAACCTCAAAACCAGTCGTTATATTCAAGTATATATCATATAAAGATAGTTTAGTATTCAAGTATTTATCAAGTATTGCTGATAACATATAAAGTCTATTTATATCTATTCCGTCTGCGGTACGTTTAGCGAAACCAAATTGTGTAGGATTCACAAGAGATTGAACTTCAACAACTATACTCCTGACTCCTTCAACAACAGGACATAAAACGCTACCAACAAGTGAAGGTGTATGACTAACTAACGTAGATATATCCGGAACATCTTCAAGTCCTCTGTTAGACAAACTATATATTGCTATACTATTCGTAGGACCAAAACGGTTCTTAACAGTTCTTAAAACTCTATAATTCCCCTTATTATCCTTGTCAATCATTATTATCGTATCAACAATATGCTCTATAGCTTTAGGACCTGCTATCATACCTTCTTTGTTAATATGACCTACTATAAATGTTGTTATATTTTTGTACTTTGATATCTCAGTAATTCTTGAAGTTGCCTCCCTAACCTGAGTTACACTACCTGGCGATGATAAAAACTTTTCAGAATATATATTTTGTATGGAATCAATAATAAGAAACTTAAAATCACCCGATACTAGTGTCTGAATTATATCTTCTAACCTATTCTCTGGATACAAGAGAAGATTCTGGCTATTTACATTCAAACGATTGCTTCTTATTTTTACCTGCTCGTTTGATTCCTCGCTATTTACATAAAGTAGTTTGCCGTTTTTTGAAATAGAATTTGCTATCTGAAGCATAAGCGTTGATTTGCCTATGCCAGGCTCCCCTGCCAACAATATAACCTGTCCCTGAACAAGACCTCCATTTAGAATACTGTCAATCTGTTTAAGATTTGTCGAAATTCTCTTCTTTTCGGAGTACTCAATTTCAGTTATAGTCTTAGGATAAGCCTTCTCAAGTATCACTACACCTTTACTTCTCGGCTGTTCGTACTTTTCTTCTTCTGCAAAAGTATTCCATTCACCACAAGAAGGACACTTACCTAACCATCTCAGACTTTCATACCCGCAAACCTGACACACAAAAATTGTCTTTTGCTTAGACATAAGCTACTTTTTTCCAATGTTTTCATCAAATTTCATCTTCCATACACCGCTATGATCCTTCTCATAGACTGCTTTCCTTAGTTTTTCAATATCAACATTAGGAACATTTTTAGCTAGTATATAACAAAACTGACCAGTCCTATCCTTTTTGATTACAGCATCTTCAATCTTAGATATATCAACTTTACCATTAAACTTTTCAGCTAAAAGAATACACCACTTACCTCTCTGATCTTGCTTTATAACATAATCCTGTAACTCATTTATATCTCTATCAGAAAACTCAATATTGTTTCTATGAATAAACGCAAAAATCTCATCAAGAGAAGACAAATTCTTCAAATAATCCATAAGATGTTTCTTCATAGAAATTATTTTAAAAAATAAATTCCAAAAGTTGAAAGATATTCTTACTATGTTCCAAATTAACTCTATATGACTCAAAGTATCCAAGACACAATCCTTCTAATAGGCCCTCTCGTAATACTACCACTTTCCTTAGTATCCTTAATAGGATTGATTATAATGATAATCATAGAAAAAAAGGTAAGACCATTTTTAGTACTCATATTTTTCATATCCCTAACACTCTCAGGATATATTATTTCAAACTTCTTACTAGGTATTTTTGGATTTAACACTGGTGACAGTATAAGAATACAGCAAAATAAAGAAACCATAATACTGTTGTCAAAACTCGAGATACTACTTCTCACAATAGGACTTATTCTTCTTTCAAGTATATCCTTAGTTCTTCTGGATAATACTATATCAAAAATCAAATTTTTTATACTCCTAATCTCAGGGTTAGTAATAATGTATTTGACCTTCTTTTCTGAAAAATTTTTCCTAAAAGACACTCTCAAACTTAGTATAAACAAATACATGGCTCAGGAAGGACCTCTATTTAGTTTATTCATAGTCTATTTCGCTATAGTTGTAATTTCTGAGTTTTTAATGCTAATAACACTAGCAAGGAAGATAAACACTAAGTTCGACTATATCTATAAACCTACAATCTATGGTATTTCGGTAATAATATTTTTTGGAATCCTTGAATTACTTGAACTTTATGACATCATAAATATATATCCTTACTTACCATCTCTACTTGGAACAGGTATATCACTATTCTCTATAGTTGTCATGTCTTTAGTGGTAAATAGACACCTAGTAGCAATGAAATACAACAAACTCTCTATAAGGATGATAGAAGAAACTAAGAAAAACCTTGAAACAAGTAATAAAGAAGTAATCGACGAAATCAATAATTTATTGAATTTGATAACAAGTACAGAAAAAGAAATAAAAAACATACAAGAACTACCAAAAATAACCCAAGCAATAATAGATGAAATAAATAAGTCGTTTTCAAGCATAAATAACATCATAAAGAGAAATGCAGAAACAACAAATGAAATACTGAAGCAAATATCATCCTATACTGAAACTATAAAAATCAAAGATATAAAAGACGACTTGTCAAATAAATACCAAAAAATACTCAATTTTTCTAAAAAAGCTAATATCTTGAAAGGAAGTTCAAAAAAACTCGAAGAATACCTAAAAAACAAAGATAATTTCAAAAGCAACTTATCATTAGACTTCACCTATACAATATCTTTTCCAGAAGAAATAAATAGATACTTCATTGATACAAAAGTTATGCTCATAAACATCTCAATACTAGGTTCAAAGATAAAATCTAGTTCAAACTTCTCAAACATCCTTTCAGAAGAAATGCTTAAGATACTAGATGAAGTTATAATATCAACTCAATCATTAACAACACTAACAAATAATCTAAACGAACTAAACTCAAAACTAAATAATTTACAGGAAAAACTCAATCAAGAAATAGATAGTTTTCAAATAAGCTATAATGTTTCTCAAGAAGAAGAAGAGATACATTTATTATTTAGCAACATTCTTAAAGAAATCTCTGAAGTATCACACAAGTTATCTAATCTATCCAACATCAAAGATAAAATTTTCTCCATGATTACATCTGAAAACTCTGATATCCAAGAAACAGTAGAAAACATGAGAAACTTATATGGTTTCATAAAAGAAACACAACTTATGTACGAAAACTATTCGAATCTAATTCAAAACATTGAAAAACTCCATGAAAGCATAAGTTTTATAAAAAAATACATAGATGAATTGAGATCTAAATTATCTTAGTACAAAAGATTTCTCAACAAACTGATCATACAAAAATTTCAGTTCTTTGAGCTTTATCTCTATTTTTTCTACTTCATACTGATTGAAAAGCTTCTCTATCGTATCCATAAGTTCTGCTATTTCCCTATAAAGATCCCTATCACTCTCTTTTATTGATGTTATTTTCTCTTGTATTGTCGAAGATATCATATTATATTTACTTCTCAATAGACCTATTTTTCTTATTTCTTCATCTTTCTGCTTATTTTTTTCACTTTCCCGTATTATTTTATTAATCTCTTCATCACTAAGTATCATTCTATCTTTTATGTGAACTGTTTGAGATGCTCCTGTTGACAAATCAACTGCAGACACACTTAACATTCCATCTATATTTATTTGAAATCTCACTTCTATCCTTGGTTCACCTTTTTTAGCTTTTCTTATACCCTTTAGTTCAAACTTACCAAGGGATATATTATCTTTTGCCAAAGGTCTTTCGCCCTGAAGTATATGTATCTCGACAGATTCCTGGTTGTCTGTGATGGTTGTAAATATTCTACTTGCCGACGTTGGTATGGGAGTATTCCTATGAATTATAGGTATAAATATACCACCATCTATCTCAACCCCAAGAGAAAGAGGTGTAACATCTACTAGTGCTATACCTTTAACTTCACCTCTAATTATACCTGCTTGTATAGCAGCACCCATAGCAACAACTTCGTCAGGAGAGATGCCACTTTCTGCCTTCACCCCAAGAGTACTCTCAACTCTTCTTCTAACATAAGGTATTTTCGATGATCCACCAACCATAAGTAAATGATGTATATCTTCCTTTCTTAAACCAGCATCTTTAATAGTCTTCTCAACCAATTCTATCGTCGTTTCAATGTAAGGAGATATTATTCTTTCAAACTCTTCTCTCGTTAGAGTAAATGTAAGATGCTTGATACTATTCTCTGTAGCACCAACAAAAGGTACTATTACTTCAACAACTTCTTCTTCAGACAAGTTTATCTTTGCCTTTTCAACTTCTTCATAAAGCTTCTGAAGTATAACTTTATCACTTGATAAATCAATACCTTCCTTATTTTTGTATTCTTCTATTATAACTTCTGCTACTGCTCTGTCAAAATCCTCACCTCCTAAGGAATTGTTACCAGAAGTTGCCAAAACTTCAAAAACACCATCACTAACATTAAGTATGGATACATCAAATGTTCCACCACCAAGGTCATACACTACAATATTTTTATTACCGTCAACCTTTGATAGACCATAAGCAATAGCAGCAGCAGTAGGTTCATTTATTATTCTTACAACATTCAAACCAGCAAGCTTACAGGCATTCTTCAAAGCATTCCTTTGAAGATCTGAGAAATATGCAGGCACAGTTATAACAATATCTTTAACTATCTCATTTAAATAATACTCTGCTATCTCTTTAAGTTTCGATAATATAAAGCTTGCGACCTCTTCTGGAGAATATTCTTTTTCATTTATAACAAATCTATGATTTGTACCAAGATATCTCTTTACAGACTTAATTACATTATTGTTATCTATAAATAACCTACCTTTAGCCCCCTCACCTACTATAACACTACCATCTGGCAAAAAGGCAACAACAGAAGGTATAGTTTTTTTCCCCCTTCTATCAGTCACTATCTTTACTTCTCCGTTATCATAATATCCAATAGCACATTTCGTGGTTCCAAAGTCAATACCTACCATAAATCCACCTCTCTTATTTTTTCGGATTGTAGTAAAAATTTTTAATGATTGCTCTACGTAAAACTTTTACTTAACACATGGTATTTTTTAAAATACAGGTATATGATTGAAGTTTCTGTTAGTTGGTTAGCAAAAGCATCAAAAGGAAAACTCGTTATATCAAATGGAAGAAAAACTATAACAAATATTTCAACCGATTCAAGAACTATAAAACTCGGAGAATGTTTTATTGCTTTGAAAGGTAAAAACTTCGATGGGCATAATTTCATCCAAGAATGTATCTCAAAAGGTATAGACACATTCATAGTAGAATCTGATTATCTTAGCTCACAAAGATTTCCATTCACAAATTCTAATCTAATAGTCGTAAAAGATACCTACAAATCCCTTATGGATATAGGAACGGCATACAGAAACGACTTTATAAACACCAAGAAGATAATAGCAATAACTGGAAGTTCCGGGAAAACAACTACAAAATATCTAATTTCTCAACTATTATCATATAAGTACAATGTTGAATTCTCACCTAAAAGCTTTAATAACAACATAGGTGTACCCCTATCATTGTTCCGAATAGATGAAAAAACTGACATAGGAGTGCTAGAAATAGGTATGAATAAGAAAGGAGAAATAAGAAAACTTTCAAAAATAGTTTCACCTGATATAGGACTTATAACTAATATAGGTTACGCACATATAGAGTTTTTAAAAACAGTCAGAAATATTGCTCTAGCAAAATCTGAATTGTTTGAAGGTATAAAAAGTGGAGGGGTTGTCTTTTTAAATAAAAATTCAAGATATCTAGATGTTCTTGAATCTAACGCAATAAAATATCAATTAAAAATACACTACTTTGACGTAAATAAAGCAAAGATAACCAACGACAAAGGTATAGATGGTTTAGTTTTCGAGTATGACGGAATTCAGTTCGAAACTCCTATTCCTGGAGTACATAACATGGAAAATCTTATAGCAGGATTAGAAGTTGCTAAATTCTTTGGTATCAAATTACAAGATCTAATACCAATTGTCAAGAACTTATCCCTACCTGAAATGAGAAATAATGTAATAAGAGGATGGTTCACCTTGATAGATGACTCATATAATGCAAATCCCGATTCAATGAGAAGAGCCATTGACTTACTCAGTAACATTAGGACAAACGGTAGAAAAATAGCAGTTTTAGGTGATATGTTAGAGCTTGGTGAAATGTCTAAAAAACTCCATGAAGAAATAGCAGATTATTTAATACAAAAAAATATTGATTTTGTAATATGCTACGGAGAAAATTTTTCATTAGTTCATGACTACATGATTAGTAAAGGTATAGACAAAAATAAAGTTATATCAGTATCTAGCATAAATGAAATAGCAGACTTGTTAAACTACATAATAAAAGAAGGTGACACAATCTTAGTTAAAGGCTCAAGAGCTATGAGATTGAATGAAGTTTCTTCATTCCTAGAAAATAAACTAAAGGAGAAGTTATGATTTTTGCCAAAATTTTTTTATCAATCATCGTTATCATTACAACAATCGCTTCCTACCTATACATACTCAAAATAACTTTGGGTTTTAAGTTTTCACTCACCATAACTGTAATAATATTAGCAGGATTATTACTTCTATTGTCACTTTTTATAGTAGTCTCTCTTTACATAAGAAGAATAAGAAAATACGATGTTTCAAGACTTGATAATAGAGATATTCGAAGTATATCAAGGTTTTTATCCTTCATACCTCTCTTTTTTGTACTAGCATCCATTATCATAGTACTTGCTGTATCTGTATATGAATACAGAGAGACAAAAAGCCTAAGTAAATTATTAAATATAATTTCATTCTCTATTCCTATATCTTTTATTTCATATTATCTACTCAAAATACCAATATATGAGCTAAAGTTTAACGGTTTCTACTCATTCAATAGGAAAAGCATCTCAAGTATATTTTCATACTTTATACTATTGATGTTTATAAATGTAATATTGGGTGTAGGATTAATTTTTATATCATTAACATACGCTAAACAATCACTACAAGTTATAATATATGTATCTGTGTTCTCTTTCATTACATCACTAATACTATTCATGGCTAACCTTGTAGTGAAACTAAGATACATTATAAAGATCCTAAAGGTTCCAGAATTATTCGACAAATTCATTCCAACTCTATCAAATGACGAAATAGGTCTAATATCATTTTATCTAGAAAGTATAGTAAACGAATGTAAACAAACATCATCCTTTCCACAGATATACTTAGGAGATAATAAAATAAACATAGAGTTAGGTAAACAGTTTTGTGGATGTTTATGGATGAAACTTTTTGACACATCTAAGATCTTCTCAGAATTCTCTGAAAAGATAATTGATGACATACAGTCGATATTCTCCAAAATTGAAGCAAAAGCAATAGAGAATAGAGGGCATATAGCAAGATTTGAAGGAACAGAAATGTACATAGTATGGGGATTAGACGGGGGAGAATGGTTCGATAACTTAAGAAGCTTTGTAAATTTCTTATCTTCAACATACAAATATAACGAGTTAGACAGAATAAACATTTTCAAGGTTGGTATTTCAAGTGGTAGAATATTCGTAGGTAAAACAGATAGCATATACGGATCTCTTCCATACTTTTTTGGTGAAGCAATGATTGAGAGTTACATAGTCGGTAAATATCCTGAAGGAGATGGTATATTCATATCTGGAGATATAAAAGATATATTTGAAAACACCGAGTTCGTAAAAGAAATAAAAGTTAAAGAAACCGGAAAAATAGTAGAAATATACAGGTTATTCATTTAATATATCTCAAGAATTCTTAGAGCCTAGGAGGGTACTAGGGTATGGGTAAGAAATATTATTACGTTGAGGAAGGAGCTCAAAAAGGTGCTAAATTTGATAATATTGAAGAGCTGAAACAATCAGTATGGGAACTTATGAAAGATAAAATGTCGAAAGATGAATTTGAGAAGTACATAAAGGACAAAATCAAAGAAGTAGAAGAATAGCAGATGAGAATACTCTGTGTAAGTGACGTAGTTGACAAATACATCTATAACTCTGATAGTTCAGGAAGAATAAAACCTGATCTCATTATATCGTGTGGAGATCTACCACAAGATTATCTTGAATTTCTGATGTCAAAGTTCAATGTCCCATTACTGTTTGTCCAAGGAAACCATGATGACTACCAAATAAATTCAATACCAAATATAGAAGGAACACTAAACTTGATAAGTAGCTCTAGATTCGACTTCTCATCTAACCATGATTATCATAAAACTTTTGCTGGAATAGAAATCGATAGGAAAATAGTCCATTTCAATGGATACACAATATTAGGTTTTGAAGGCTGTAACAAATACAACAACGGGAAACACCAATACACACAAAAAGAGATGAGTAAAAGAGTAAAAAGCACCTACTGGAAAATAATGCTCAACAAACTAAGAAATAAATCTTACATTGATATAGTAGTAACCCATGCACCACCATATGGAATACACGACAAACAAGATATAGTCCATACTGGATTCAAAGCATTTTTGGAGCTGATGGATAAATTCAAACCCAAATACCTACTTCACGGGCATACACACATATACGATAATAGAGAAAACAGAATATTTGATTATAAAGGTACAAAAGTTATAAATTGTTATGGATATTATATACTTGATATATAGACAGAAATCTTTACTAAAACATGTTTTGAAAATTTAGGTATTTAAAAAACCCTTCTAAAACGTTATGGAATTTAGAGTTTTATACAAATCAACTAAGAGCAAAGCAAGAGTCGGAGAGATAGTTATAGGTAGCATAGTTATACCAACACCTGTTTTTATGCCTGTTGGAACACAAGCAAGCGTGAAAACACTTTCCTCAGAAGAAGTTTCAGAATTAAGCAACGGAATTATACTTTCGAATACTTATCACTTATACTTACGGCCAGGAGTCGAAGTCATAGAAGATGCCGGTGGATTACACTCATTTATGAATTGGGACAAAGCACTACTAACTGACAGTGGTGGATTCCAAGTATTTAGTTTAAACGAGTTTACAAAAGTATCCGAAGAAGGAGTAAGATTTAAATCTCACATAGACGGATCGTACCACTTTTTTACCCCTGAAAGAGTTGTTGAAATTCAGTTAAGATTTGGATCAAACATAATAATGCCACTCGATGAACCTGTACCTCCTAATACAACTTACAACTACACTAAAGAAGCAACAGAAAGAACATCAAATTGGGCTAAAAGATCAATTCAGACATTTCTATCATTGAAAGACTATATTCCAAGAAAACTCACTACAAGTAGATTTCAAAACATAAGAAACCTAAACTACCACTTCGGAATAGTTCAAGGTGGATTCTTTAAAGAGCTTAGAAAAATAAGCGTTGAAGATATATGTTCTCTTGAATTTGACGGGTTTGCCATAGGTGGATTAAGCGTAGGAGAAGAAAAATCACAAATGTACGATATACTAGATTATACTGCTAATCTACTTCCAGAAAACAAACCCCGTTACCTAATGGGGGTAGGTACACCAGAAGATATAATAATAGCAGTCATGAATGGCATTGATATGTTTGATTGTGTGTTTCCGACAAGAGCAGGTAGAAGAGGTCTATTTTTTACCTCTCAAGGCAGAATTAACATAAAGAACAAAAAATACGAAAGAGATTTTTCACCACCAGATCCCATGTGTGATTGCTATACTTGCTTAAAATACTCAAAAGCATACATAAGACATCTGATAAGATCAGAAGAAATGTTGGGCTATAGATTAACTACAATACACAACCTATATTTCTTTAAAAAACTCACATCACAAATAAGAAATGCTATAATAGAAGATAATATTGAAAATATGTACAACAATTTAAAAGTAATGTTACAAAACATCAATATTGACTCATAACATGCCAAAAACTAAAACACATCAAATACCAAAATCTAAACATCATCACTGAAAGCGAAACAAAATCACTAACACGATATTTCTCAAAAATACCAAACTCTTGACCAAATTTAAGACTTATATTCTTGAAAGTCTCTAATCAAAATTCATACTATTTATTGGTATGAAATCGATAACTAAATTCATATACTTTGTTCTAGAATATTTAGGAGTAATTGAAATAATTTTTCAGATAAAATCTTCCACAATATTAGCTGGTATTTTTCTAAACTACATATTTGGTAAAAAGGAAATATTGTTAACAAGCGGACAACTTGTTGATAAAAACAGAATGGAATTCTCAATCCAAAGGTTTATAGAAAAAAACTTAAATATACCTGTCTACCTAGCAAAGTTGATATTACCGAGTGAGTTTTTTGTAAACAAAGTAATAACAGTTCCAAAATCTGCTATATCAAAAATAAAGAACATAGTTCAATCTTCTGTTGAAAGTATGGGGATTTTTGATCTCTCTTCGTTAAATTACAATTACAAAATCATAGGCCTACATAAACAAAAAGATAAAACTCTTTTAAAAATACTTATTTCTGCAATAAAGATTAATATTATTTCTGAATATGTTGGATACTTCAAAAACTTAGGAATAAATTTGACAAATATCTTTTCAGCAACCGTAAACAACGCAAATATATTTACAGGTAAACAGTCAACAGGAGCTCATGCAATAGTCTTAAATAAGCAGGATGAAATATTACTTGCCATACTTTCAAAAAATAACATACTAAAACTTGAAATTGTAGAAATGCTTGACAGAAATATAGTAGAAAACTACATCATCTCTTTTATATCAGATTTTATAAAAGAAAGAACTCTGTTTCTTGAAAAGATACTCTTTTTCTATTTTGAGGATGAGTTTATAGAAAGGATATTTGACAGAGTCAATATCTTATGTGTTTCTGGAGAAATATTACCTGAAAATAAATGGATAAACGATAAATTTTTATATCTTGATATAATATGTTCTGCCAGATTCCCAAACAATAATATCAACTTACTTTCATTAAAAGACAGCAACGCCATAAAATTCGATGTTCTGTTATTAAGAGCATCAATAGTTTTAACATTACTATCTCTTATAGGTATGATATCAATAGTAATTACAAACACCGAGGTACAAAGGTATAAGCTCATAAGAATGGGTATTGAAAATGGACAAAGAGAAACACTACCAGAAGTTGAAAGATATATAAAAGTTATTGAGATAAAGAGAAAAATATCCGAGTATGAAACCTATATATCATCCTTCTACAGCAAATTTGCAAAGAAAGAAAAGTACTTCTCCATATTATATGAAGTATTCAGAAGCATAGATACAAATTCTTGGTTAAAAGACGTTGAGGTTTTCCCGAAGGGCATAAAAGTTAGAGGTTTTTCAATGGATGAAACCTCTTTCTTTAAAACAATTTCTAATTTGTCAAAAACACAACGCTTTTCTAACATAAAAATACTATCCATAAGCAAAGACAAAAATCTTAGATTTGAAATAGAAATAGAAATATGAAAAAAATTGCTTTAAGGATATATACAATAGTAATAAGTATGATATTTATCTTAGTTACCTACTTCATAGTGGAGTATGTATATCTAAAAATAAATTTTGAGAAAGTTGACAAAGAAGTTAAGGAGTATCAAGACATACCTTACTTAAACAAGAGGCTATACTATCTAGAAGGAGAATATATGAAGTTAAAAAGTTTAAAAGAAGAAACTAAAAACCAAGGATTAGTTGTAGGCAAGATACTAAAAATATTTTCAAAATACAATGTAACCATAAAGTCTATAACAAGAGAGGACTATGACGAAGGAACAGTTTACAAGGCATCAGTAACTGGGAATTTTAGAGATGTATTTCTTTCATTTGGTGAAATAGAAAATTCATTTCTTCCCATAAGCTTTACTAAAATATATATGTCAGGAGATTCCGAAAATGTTAATATGGTAATAAACTTCACAATTACGGAGTAAATATGATAGAAGCTATACCCTTGCCAAGAGGTGGATATATACTAACAAAAGATGGCAAAATGTTATGCCAATTTGGAGTACCTCCAGAAACTATAAAAGATTCAATAAAATTATATGGTGAAGCTCCCCAGTACTATATTATTCCTAAAAACATCATTGACAGGACAACCTTCCTAAACGTAGGTGAAGTTGAGTTCCCAATATACTACAACTACTTCGTAAGAAGAAGAAAAACTTATATCATCTGCTCAAAAGATCAGAAAAAATCATTAGAAATACTATTCAAAGAGTCACTAATAGGCCCCAACAATATATACGAAGATGATTTCCATAGTGGAATAACATGTAATATTCCTGCAGAAATGATGTTCTTCAGAAGAAAAGACCAAACCAAAAAAGAAGAACTATTCGAAGTATTCGATTCTGTTGAATTTATTGATATCCAAAAAGAAATTCCAATAGGTGAAATAATAGTTAGAAAAGAAGGTGACAACATTTCCTTTTACAAAGGAAATGAAAAACTAGATATAAAGTTAGGCAATGAAATATTAACAGGTATCAAGTATGATCTCAAAGTTATACAAATAACTCCTTCAAACAACAAAAAACTAACCAATTTTAGATTTCCTAGATTTGGATTTACTTGCCTAGGTTCAAGCAATGGGTTTGATCCCGACGGAACTACCTCAGGATTTATATTATGGATCAACGGTAAGGGTATTTTCATAGATCCACCAGCACATTCGTTTAATGAAGTAGAAAGAAATAACATTCCTATAAGTAGCATAGTAGCGATAATACTTACACATTGTCACGCAGACCATGATGCAGGAACACTTCAAAGTATGCTAAGGGGTAACAAGGTTAAAATCTATACAACTAAAACTATATGGGAATCGTTCAAAAGAAAATATTCAAAGTTACTTGATGTAAAAGAGTACTTCTTCGACAAAATATGTGAATTCAAACCAATAAAAGTTGGCAGAGAAATTAATATTGAGAATGCCGTATTCAAATTCCACTACACACTACACTCAATACCAACAATTGGTTTTACCGTAGAGTTTGAAGGGAAAACATTATTCTATTCATCAGATACATTTGTTTCGGATAGGACTAAACTACTGCTAGACGAAGGAATAATAAACCAAGAAAGATACAATTTTGTTATGAATGAGTTCAAAAACTATGACTACATACTACATGAAGCAGGTGGAGGTATAATACACACCGAAATATCAAAACTCAATTTTCAAACAAGAGAAGATCAATACGTTTACGCATTCCACTGCTCTGAAAAAGACTATCTTAATTACATTTCAGCAAACCCAAATCCATCTCTACTCTATCCAAAACAAGGTATTGAGAATTCTGTTGTGATAATATCACAAAAAAGGTTAAGCAAGTTCGATGTGCTATCCTCAGTAAAACTATTCCTAGATTTACCTCTTAGAAACATAAAAGATATGGAAGACAATAGTGAGTTTGAAGATTATAAACCCGGAGAAGTAATAATAAAAGAAGGAGACACTCAAAATAAAGATTTCTACATTATTGTTGAAGGATACGTAAATCTTTTTGTTGGCGAAAAATTATTCAAAGAATACTTAGTATTCGATTTCTTTGGAGAAAGTGCTATACTAACAAAAAAAGGTAGAAGCGCAACTATAGTAGCAGGTAACAATGGATGTAAGGTATTAAGAGTAAAAAGCAACAGCTTCCTGAAGAACATAAAAGGAACAAAATTATACAAAAAACTTCTAAACCTAGCCCATATAAGAGGGAAAGATACTTGGAATATATTTTCAACTAAATATTTTGAAGATTTTACCCCATCAATGAAAACTTACTTTGAAATGATACTTAACTATGAAGAAGTACAAAAAAATACCGTTATATATACCAACAAAAAAACAAACAAAGTCTACATACTAATAGACGGAGAAGTAATGGTCGTTGATAATTATGGAAGTTATACTATCTCTTCAGAAAACCAAAAGTATCATTTTCTTGGTGATCCTGATCATGTTTTACTTGGAACAGAAAATGAAATAAAAGAAATAAAAGTAATATCCGAAAGAGCAAAACTATTTTACATAAAATCAAAAGACTTCAAAAGTTACTTTTATGACTATCCAGTAATACTACCGCGTCTCAAATCATACTAGTATAGTTTACAAAAAAAAATTTATATAACTTCATTCCCAATGTAGGGGATCTCGTAGTTATTCATTCCTATACCCAAATCAAACTTTTAGATTAGTATTATATGCTATAACCAAATAAACGGTATGCGATACCATTCTCTCTTTAGGTCTTGTTATACCTTCTCTTAGATATATCTCTCTTTCTAGGATTTCGACGGATTTTATTCTAGTAAATCCATTATCTTTAAGCGACTTAAAAGACAATTGTACTTGTTCTACTGTTGGGACAACTATAGCTACTGAAGAGCCTGGTTTCAGAGATTTTTTAGCATGAGGTATGATAGTCCAAGGTTCAGGTAAATCAATTATACATCCATCGGCATTATCAATGGAAAACCCATTAACTGCAACATCTCTAACCTCTAACACAACTCTGCCTAAAAGGCCATATTTTTGAATATTCTTCCTCGCATTTTCCAAATGCTCTTCATTTTTGTCATACGAATAGACTCTACCATAAGGACCTACTAGAATAGCCAACACAGAAGTCATAGCACCAGAACCAGTACCAACTTCTATCACTGTACTACCATCTCTTATTGTTGAATTTAAGATTATGTAACCAATATCTTTAGGATACATTATATTTGTTTTTCTTTTGACGTTTAAAACTAAATCTTCAATAGAAGGCTTAAGAACAAAAAACTTATATCCTTTATTAGTCTCTAAAACATCACCCCAATTCAAATTTTCTGGTAAAACAATCTTACCAAGATGAGACTGAAAAAATTGATTTTTCTTATAAACTACTGGATATTTCGCCTTCTCAGAGTGATAGAGATATATTATCTCGCCTTCCTCTATCATACTATCTGTACCTATATACTATCCTGCCTTTGGTAAGATCATAAGGAGAAAACTCAACCACAACTCTATCACCCTCAATTATTCTAATAGAATTTATCCGTATCTTACCCGATGGATGAGCCATAACCTCTTTACCATTATCAAGCTTTACCTTAAACACCGAATTAGGTAATTGCTTAACAACAACACCTTCAAATTTCAAAACATCATCTTTAGCCATACCTGCCTACACCTCAAGAAGAGAAAATATTTCATTTTTTATATCTTCAAAATTCTTGTCTCCATTGACAACTAAAAGCATTTTTTTATTCCTATAATAATCAACAACTGGTAAAGTTTCTCGCTTAAAAGTATCAAGCCTTTTCTTAACAACCTCTTCAGTATCATCCTTTCTATGAGTTAAACTATTTCCACATTTATCACAAATACTCTCAATCCTAGGCAGATTAAAGTAGATATTATACACACTTCCGCAATTAGAACAAACTCTTCTACCAGTTATTCTCTTAAGTATCATATCTTCAGACGTATCAATAAATATAACTTTATCAACAACTATTCCCTTTTCTTCCATTATTCTAACTTGATTTAAGTTCCTTGGAAAACCATCAAGTATGTAACCTTTTTTATATTTTTCTTTTGATATCTCTTTCAGTAACACATCTGCTACAATATCATCAGGGACTAAGCTACCACTTTCAACCAAACTTTTAACCCTTAATCCCAATAGACTTCCAGAAGAAATTTCCGCTCTCAATATATCTCCTGTTGATATATGGGGTATACCGTACTTTTGACTTATTAATTCACTTTGAGTTCCTTTACCTGCTCCTGGCGCTCCTAATATAAGGATACGCATCATTTCCCCTCACTAACTCCAATACTTTTCATAAAATATAGCTAACGCTCTTTTAATATCTTGTGGTATCCTATCTTTGGATGTAACTATAGCAAATTTAGCGGACTCTTCAGCTGAATATCTATTTGTTAAATTGATATTCTTTATGATAACAGGTAACATCTTGAGTATATTATCGGTATTCTTTTTCATATATTCCATAACCATATCCGCATTAACATCTTCATGCCCCTCGTACCAACAATCATAGTCTGTAACCATAGATATGAGAGAATAACATATCTCAGCTTCTCTAGAAAGCTTAGCCTCTCCAGCAGCAGTCATTCCTATTATATCTGCACCCCACTGCCTAAACAAATTGCTCTCAGCTCTACTTGAAAATTGTGGTCCTTCTATATTTATGTAAGTCTTATTAGTATGTAGCCTTATCTCAGGGAAATTCTTACTGATTATATCTCCTATTTCACTTGAAAATTCATTACAAAAAGGATCGGCCATAGAAACATGCCCCACTAATCCCGTTGTAAAAAATGTTAGCTCTCTCCATCTAGTGAAATCAATTAGTTGAGAAGGTATAACAAAATCCATAGGCCTAAGCTCTTCTCTTAAACTACCAACAGCACTTACACCAATAAGCCTCCTAACCCCCAAATACTTTAAAGCCCAAATATTCGCCTTCATAGGTATCTTAGTTGGTGGATATATATGTCCTCTACCATGCCTTGGTAAAAATGCAACTTTTCTACCTTCAACATCTACTATAGTTATCTTATCAGACGGCTTACCAAAAGGTGTATCTATGTCAACTTCATCTACAATTTTAGCAGATGAAAAAGAATATAAACCACTACCCCCAATAACACCTATCTCAACTTTATAGTCCATAATCACCTCTTCGGATAGAAAGATAAACTAATCACACTATCGTTTTCAAACTCAAATCAACTACCCAATAAAACCAATTACCTCACGCTAATATCATACAAAAACATCATTTCAGTTAAAACAAGAATAAAATAACACTTCAATAACTTACACCTAACTCGATAACTACCATCAGCTACAGAATTTATAAAAAATAACCATTTTGATTTTGTGTTAACTTTTCAATTAAAATAGTTAACTATGATATATATATTTCTGTACCTTGTACTGCTTATAGGGATAATACTAATTTTATACAAGAAATTCTTTACATCCAAGGAAGAAGAATATCTTGTGTACGGTAGGAATGGAGGAGTATTTGAGATAACAATGTCTTTAGTTGCTCTAGTGTTTGGTGCCTCATCAGTGTTTGGGCTTGCCGGTTGGGCTTATAAACTAGGTTGGAATGCTATATGGTGGACACTATCTGGTGTAATATTTTTGATTTTACTAGCAACATTTTTAGTTAAAACCATTTACTCCTTCAAAGGATATACTATAATTGACATAATAAATGAAAACTTTGGAGCTCCAATCAAAACTTTATCTTCTATTGTACTCCTGCTTGCCTGGATAAGCGTTTTGGCCGGGCAAATCATTGCAGGTGGTAATATTATTGAATTTATAGTTGGTAATAAGATTATATCCCTTATAGTTTTTTCAACAATATTTGCTTTATATACAATAATATGGGGTCAAGTCGGAGCAATAAGAGTATCTTTTCTCCAAGTTATAATTATGGTTATCGGCATATGTATTCTTCTCTACTTTACTCTATCAAGAGTTGGAAATGAAAGTCAAAACATAATCAAAAACACAGAAATAGGATTTGAAGGTAGCTTTAGTTTTGCATTTTGGATTAGTGTATTTCTATCAGTAGGTCTTTCTTACTTATTCGGCCCCGATATATACTCCAGAATATTCTCCTCAAAAACTAGCAATGTAGCAAAAACTTCGCTAATTTTAGCGTCGGTGATAATATTCATCATATCAATCATGATAGTATTAGTAGGAATACTATCCAGAGGAATATTTAGTAACACACCAAATCCAGATAACATAATCCCATATCTGGCCCTTAACGTTCCAAACGAAATCAAACCACTAGTATTCATAGCACTAATATCAATACCGTTGTCTGGAGCAGATGTAATATTAATTACATCAAGTTCTCTGATATCAAAAAATATCTTACCATCGATTTTTGGTAACAGTAAATTTTTCAATAATATCTGGTTTATAAGACTCATAGCAAGCATAGTTATAACATTAGCAACGCTTGTAGCTTCAATGGGAAGAGGAATAATACCAACTTTACTCCTAGCGTACAAAATATTCTCAACAACAGTAGCCCCACTGATATTTTCATCAATAATACTAAAACTCTTAAACAAAACCATCAAACTAAGCATAACAACAAAACTAATCATCATATTCATAATGTCATTTAGCTCTCTATACATAATACTTGCTGAATTAGTAATACCTTCAATAAAGTTTGATTACTATACAATATACCTAACAGTATTAAACTTCATACTTACTTTATCTATTACCCTAGCATACCAAGAAAACAAACAACAATTTCAAAAATAAACTTTTCAGGAATAAGAAATACTCAATTTTAACAACTAAGATATAAATTAATCTGATAAGAAAATTCTAAGCTTTATTGATCTCACAGTTTTCCCTTCTTTACGAGCAATTTGTCCCAAACTCCTAAAATCACCAAAGCTAGTATAGAAATAACTAGTAAAACCATTTGAAGCATAACCCATACAGAAAAAGCATTAAACTTAAACTCTACTACATGTTCTCCAGGTGTATCTAACAAGACTGCCTGAACTAAGAAATTAGCCTTCATAATATCTTTTTTCTTACCGTCAACGTAACACTCCCATTTAGGATCATAATAAGTATTGAAAACTAAAAATGCCTTATCAGATGTAGTAACTTTAAGCTTAGAATAGTCTTTAGTGTACTCTTCAACCTTTATGTCATATGATAAGTTTTGGGAGGAGATAAAATTAGCTATATCGTTTGTAAGCAAAACACTGTTTTTCAAAACATCCACTGGTAACATAAGAACCATTTCTATTTGACCATTATACTTTATATAGTTTGGAGTTATGAAAAACCTAGGTAAGTAATTAGTTATTTTGTAAACAAAAACAGAATGAGTAATTGAAGGCTGATCTTCAGATAGGTACATCTGTGTTGACAAATTTGTGTAATAGGTTATTATCGGTAACTGTAAAAATACCTGATGGGTAGGCGGTAACTCTGTTACAAAATACACAGTTCCATACTTTGCCATAACATCAAAATTAAATGACGATATAAATGGTAAAAGTTTTACATAATCCTCAGGCAACCTAGACTGAGCTATTGTCTGTATTGTCTCCAGATTATAGTAAGGGAAAAGAAAAGTAAAGTAATGATTAGCTAAAGGAGAATACATAACAAATCTTGCCTGCTCATTTTTAGTCTTTTCTTCCATGAATTTAACAATATCATTTTTAGCATAGAGTTTATATGGATCAACTTCTTTGAAGATTGGCTTAGTTACAATCACCATATTTATAAACACAACTATAACAAAAATACCTAAAATCACATCTGCTATCAAAGATTTGCTTGAAACAACATCACTTATCTCTACGTTTCTAGAAGAAAGAATCTGCAATAAGTAAAGTATCAAAGTTCCTAAAAGTACAAATATAAACGCATTACCAACTGAACTAGATATATTATCACTTATTTTTTGTGCTACACCATAATCGTACTGCTGAGAGGAAGCAAAATAGAAAGCAATTTCAGCTCTAAACCCTAAAAGTATCAGATAAACAAAAAGAAGCACACCAGAATATACCAAGAATGCATTTAAGAGTATTTTATTCCTATTTATATCTCCCTTAAGATTTCGTAAAAAGGAATCAAAAGAGAAAGAAGACATTATAACAATTGATATGACAAAAATATCCATCCACTTCGATGGAACTCTAAATTTATCCATGAATGGTATCTGTATAAGAAGCCAAAATAGTGTAGGGAAATATCTTGCTATTGAGATAAGAAATGCTATTACTGCTACTATACCCCAAAATATAAAATGCTTCTTTTTCTCTGGATCCCATGTCCCAAAGTACAAGAAAGACATTATTAAAAACGGAACAAACAAAACAGCCAGATAGTTATCAATACCTAACCTAAAATTTCTCATCCCCTGTCTAGTTTTTTCGTAATCAAAATCTTGTGCAGCCCTACCCCAATAAGGCAAATTAGGATCATTGGAAAAGTATCCAAAAATACCAGGTATCAAGAAATTCAATATCTCCTCAGGTGGCATTGAAAATTGAACTAAAAATCTCCATTTAGTCTCAGGATCATCCTTTTGAACTCCAATCTGTTCCATCTGAGTAATTCCAAACAAACTTACTATCGAGTTCATCGAAAAAACCAAAAATATAACGAAGATAGCAGCAGGTATAATAATAAGTTTTATCAACAATTTTCTATCAACCTTAGGTAAATTTGAAAATCCACTTACCCTTGAAAGGGAAAGTAATATCAAATAAGCACCATAAACAAAACCAAAATATATAGTTCTTTGGGGATCAACAAATGCTATACCTAAAGAAACACCTATTAACAAAATCAAAATAGAAGTTTTGACAATAGACAAATCTCTAGAATACAAATATTTAGTAAGCCCTAGAGCAAGAATTAAAAATGACAAAGAACCATTTAGGTGCCCCCCAAATACTGACAAAATACCCATTGTCGTCAAAGATATACCAGTAGCACCAAAAACAGCTCCCCAAAACAAAATACCATAACCTCTCAAAAGAATAAACATTCCCAAAAAAGAAACTACCATATACAAAAGTACATCAAATATAGGTACCCTCTCATAACCTATTATTTTTCCTAAGAAAATAGATATATTAAAACCAATACCTGAAGGAAAACCTAAAAGGTAGTTATGATACCAATTTTGATTATTAAACTTCCAAATAACTTCAGAGTACTCTTTTATTATACCTATATTACCATCTATACCATAGAAAGTCTTACCTGAAATAAGAGTAGGTAACACAACAATACTTACAAAAATTATCAGTAATATCAAAGTAATAACTAGCCTTTTATTGAAATACATAACCCATACCTCACTTCAAAGTAGTTTAAAAAATGATACAATTTCTAATCAATTTAGGATGAATGTGCTCAAGAAAATGTATGTAATGCTTGTGAATACTTGTAATTCTAATGGATACCTTTCTGCGAGTGTTGTAAAAACACCAGAAAACAAAAAATTTTTACCTCCACCTTACATGATCTCTACTTCAACAGTGAATCTAGATTTAAGTAGTTTCTTGAAAACTAACTTTGAATATTATGAACAGTCTTTGATATAATTCGTTTATGAACTTGAGTAAATCAGATAGAAGCAAATTGAAAGTAGGTATTGAACCTACCCCTCTCATTGATGTAATGTTTTTGCTAACTATATTTTTTATGTTAACCTCAACTATAATAAAAACTTCTGCAATCAATGTAAATCTTCCGAAATCAGTAGTATCCGATTCACAACCTAGAACACAGATAATAATAACAATAACCAAAGACAATAAGTTCTATTTAAACGACTATCCTATATCATTACAAGACATATCTCCAACTATAAAGAGAATAACTGTCAAGGATCCCAATATTCCCGTAATAATAAGAGGCGATAGAGATATACCATACCAAACTGTTATAGAAGTAATGGACAGAGTTAGGTTAGGTGGAGCAACTGAAGTTGGCTTATCAGTTGAGCAAAAAAGATAATGAAAATACCATTTTACAAACCATCTATCACAATTTTAGATTACTTTGAAGTTTTCAAAACACTTAAAACAGGTTGGCTAACCACTGGGAAAAGAAACTCTGAATTTACCAAGCTATTATCAGAATATCTAGAAGTAGAAGAAAAAAACCTAAAACTTGTTTCATCTTGTACTGCTGGACTACATTTACTGTTTGACGCTTTTGAAGTTAAAGGTTATTCCATAATAATACCCAGTATAACATTTATATCACCTGTTGAAATGTCAATTATCTCCGGAGCAAAACCAATAATTGTTGATGTTGAAGATGAATACTTAACTATCTCTCTGGATGATATTGAGAGAAAAATAACAAAAGATACCAAAATAATAGTTCCTACATATTATGGTGGAAACCCATATGATATTGATGGAATGAAAAAACTATCAGAGTCATACGATATTATAGTAATTGAAGATGGAGCACACGCCTTTGGAACTGAATACATGGGATCAAAAGTCGGTAATACTCAAAAATTCGGAACATCCGCAACGGTATTCAGCCTTTACGCAACTAAAACACTCCAAACAGGTGAAGGAGGATTAATATCAACGCATTTAGAAAACATTATAGAAAAAATATCAAAAACCTATTTACACGGAATGGATAAAAACGCCTGGAAAAGATACCAAGATAATTTACCTTTCTATGATATAACAGAAATAGGTTTCAAATATAATTTCCCTGACATCTTAGCATCCATAGGTATAGCACAACTTAAAAGTTTTAACAAATCCCAAAAAGAAAGAGAAAGAGTATGGAACTTCTACCAAAATACCCTTAATGATATTGAAGGTATAAGGTTACCAAAAATAAGACCTAACACAAAACATTCATACCATCTGTTTGTAATCAGACTAAACCTAGACATGTGGAAGATAGACAGAAACACTTTCATAAAACTATTAAATGAAAAAGGAATAGGCACAAGTGTGCATTTTACACCAGTATACAGGTTTTCAAAATACCAAAGTATCCTAAGCCTAAACTTCAAAGAATTTCCCATTTCGGAAAAAGTATATAGAGAGATAGTATCACTTCCTATATACCCATCTCTTTCTAACAAAGAGATATGGTATATTGTCGATACAATAAAAGATATATGGAAGAATTATCGTAGGTAAAAACCAAGTAATAAAGCATAAGACAACTAACTTCACTTAGAAAATTTCTTAGATGGACATCCAAAGGTTTATTTATATCAAATTCACTAGAATAGGGGGAATTACCCCCTAATTACCGTTAAGAAACTCCGCAGAGCTTTCTATATTTTTCGTAATTTACCATTACATCTTGTTTAAATTGTTCAACAAGCTCTGGATTTTTTAGCATACCAGCAAACCTCTTTTGCTTCGATATAAACTCTTCAATAGGTTTGAGTTGTCTCGGATTTGATGGACTCCATTTATAGTTTCCATTTTCATATTCAACAAGCGGCCAATACCCAGTCTCAACCGCTGATTTAGAAAGCTCGATAGCATCGCCAGTTGGCATAACCCAACCAGGAATACAAGGAGTTATTGAGAGTATAAACGTAGGCCCTTCTATAGTTAGAGCCTTTTGTATTTTTGCTATAAGATCATTCCAATAGTATATACTGACAGTCGCTGCGTATGGTATGTTATGAGCTACCGCTATAGCAAATAAATCTTTTCTAGGTTGAGTTTTACCAGGTATTACTTTACCGAAAGGAGCAGTTGTTGTATTAGCAAAAAGTGGAGTAGCACTACTCCTTTGGTATCCCGTATTCATATATGCTTCATTATCATAGGCAATATAAAGAATATTGTGTCCTCTTTCAAGTGCTCCTGAAAGACTCTGTAATCCTATATCATAGCTTCCACCATCACCTGCAATAGCAACAAATTTAACCTTCTTATTATGATTTATCTTACCTTTTGCTTTAAGCGCATAGTATGCTCTCTCTATACCCGATATAGTAGAACCTGCGTTCTCAAAAGCAGTATGTATCCAAGGATACTTCCAAGAACTTTCAGGATAAACACTAGTTGTAACCTCTAAACATCCTGTTGCATTCGCTATAACAAGATCCATATCTAGATTTTGAGCTGCTATTGATAATTCTCTGACAAAAACAGCAACGCCACAACCAGCACACATTCTATGTCCTTTAGTAAACTTTAACTCAGTTCCAGCAATCTGCTTCAAATTTATAGCCATAAACTACCTCCTATATTTTGATAAAATCAGGATTTAAACCTACATAAACGATCTGTCCATTAATTTCCTCTTCCATAGCATACTCTGCGTGTTCATAAATTTCATCTATATCGGTATCCGTAATATCTCTTCCACCAAGACCATACACATAGTCATTTACCATCAAGCATTTACCTTTGCTGAATATACCTGAAGTTATATCTTGGTACAATGGAGAACCAGTAGTACCAAAAGAAAGGGCTCTATCCATAACAGCCAGATACTTGGCAGAAGGTATAATTTCAAATAGTTTGTCCACTACAAAAGGTCTATAAACCCTTACATTCACAGAACCTACTTTCTTACCCTTTTCTCTAAGTTTGTTAACAACATATCTAACTGTACCAGAAGTAGAATTCATAGACACAAACACTACTTCAGCATCTTCAGTTTTATACCCTTCAAAGAAATCAAATTTTATACCTGTTTTTTTGTGGAAATCTTTGAATATCTCATCAATAACAGCTACAGAATCTTCTATTGCCTTCTGAATACCAACTCTGAATTCAAAGTAATGAGATGGCATAGACCATTCACCAGCAGATACAGGATTTTCAAAATCAAGTAAAGAATATGGATATTTGTTAGGCCCAATAAACTCTTTAACAAATCCATCATCAAGTACATCAACTGCTTCAACGCAGTGACTTGTAATAAAACCATCCTGATTAACTGCTACAGGTAAGAAAACTCTAGGATCTTCAGCAATTCTGAATGCGAGAATATTATTATAGTAAACTTCCTGAGGATTCTCTGAGAATAACATAATCCACCCAAGATCTCTTATTGACATAGCATCAGAATGATCACAATGTATATTCAGAGGACCAGATATTGCTCTATTTACAAGATTCATAACTATAGGCAATCTCAAAGAAGAAGCTATAGCAACCATTTCCCACATAAACGCTAACCCTTGAGATGATGTTGCAGTGCTTGCTCTAGCACCCGCAGAGGCAGCACCTATAACAGCACTCATAGCACTATGTTCAGATTCAACTTGTATCATCTCAGTTTTAACAAGTCCATCAGCAACAAACTGTGCATACTCTTGAACTATAGGAGTTTGAGGTGTAATCGGATAAGCCGCAACAACATCCAAGTCCGCTTGTCTCATTGCTTCAGCAGCTGCTTGCGCACCTGTCAAAGATTTTCTAATAACTTTTACTGGAACTACATTCTCCATAAACCCCTCCTCTTATTTTTCAGAGATCATCTCAATAGCATCTCTTGGACACACATTAGCACATATACTACATCCTTTGCAATAATCATAATCAAATCCTATCATCTTACCTTCCTTAACTACTATACTGTCATCAGGACAATATACCCAACATATCATACAGTCAACACACTTCTCTCTATTCAAAATTGGCTTAAAGGTTCTCCACCCACCCGTTTTATTAACAACCGAAGTACCACCTTTAGCATAACCACCTATATTCAAATCAACAGACTTTACATCTCGACTCGCTAACAACATAGTTATCCTCCTATTATTTCATTCATACCCCTTTCAAAGGCAGTTATATTCTTACTAACTCCTTCCTCTCCAAGCTTCTTTATAAATTTGCTTCTTATGACAGCTTTAACTTTCTCAGGATCAATAACACCTGTAAGTTTGACAACTGCACCAAGCAAAGGTATGTTGGAAAAATCCCTACCAAAAAGCTCTATTGCAATCCCAGTAGCATTAAGTGTATACAACTTTATATTAGATGGTATTCTATACTTCTCTCTAACTTTTTCCGGATTCTCATTAGTATTCACAATAATAACCCCATCTTCCTTTATACCATCTACAACATTCTCAGCATTAAAAAGAGTTTCATCCATGACCACTATTACATCAGGATTAGTTATCTGATAATGTATCTCTATTTTATTCTTTGAGATTCTAGCATAAGCCTTAACTGGAGCTCCAGTTCTCTCTGCACCAAATTCCGGAAAAGATTGAGCATACATACCTATATCAATAGCAGATTCAGCTACAAGTTGAGCAGCTGTCTTAGCACCTTGTCCAGCCCTACCATGTATCCTTATATCGTAAAATTCTTTCACCAATACACTCATAAGGTATCCTCCTTGTTTTAAAAACATTTTAAGCGAAAAATTATACAATTTATAACTATATCTAAATACACTACCAAACTTGTATATTTTTAAACCTTCAATTCAATTTTCGAGAATTCTAATGAAATACAAAAAAACATTCAATTAGAGAAAATTCGAAGTTTAAAAAACGAATTAAAAATATTTATTATTAGCTCTAAGGAGGAGGATAAGTATGACTGATATAGGTATCCTTGTTATCAGAGTATTCTCAGGAGTTTTAATGGTACTACTACACGGTTGGACCAAAATGGTTGGTATATTTTACTTACTAAACGGCAAAGAATGGAAGTTTGTTGATACTGTTGCTAATATAGGTTTTCCGTTACCTGTATTATTCGCAATACTAGTAGGATTAATCGAGTTCTTGGGCGGTATAATGGTAACAGTAGGATTATTCACAAAAATAAGCTCAATTCTCCTTTCTCTAGTTATGCTCATCGCAACATATCACAATATAAGAATTGGAGCTCCATTTGAGTTATCTCTACTATATCTAGGAATATTCATAACACTCTCACTAACAAGTGCCGGTAGATTTTCACTTGATAATTACATAAGGAAAAGATAATGAACAAAATGATGTACACTATATACAAATACTCTTTGAAAAAAAAGTCACTCATCACTACATTACTTATAATACTAAACATTCTACTAGTCGCGAAAACACTGCACGGAGTCTATACCAAAAAGCTCGAAATAAGATTTACTATTCAAAATATAAATGATTTCACTATTATAAGTAACATAACATTCCTACAAAACAATAAAGGAATATCCCCTGGTTATTCTATCAATAACATATTTACAGGCACAGAAGGATTCATAAGCTGGGTTGAAGGAACATACAGAAATTTTATATTCTCAACAGCAAATCCAAATAACATATATCTGTACAACGACAAAAAAGTCGAAAATTTAGGAAGCATTCCCAACCATTCTATTGTAACAAGATTGAGAGTTATTGATAACTCAATATATATACTTACAGGTGAAAAAGGAGCCATCTATCTTCTCCTACCCTTTAGTAGTAATCCTCTACTTTTTATAGATGACAGTTATGTATGGGATGTATTTAAGTTAAAAGGTAGGTACTTCATTATAACTGGAAATAACGCATGTATATATGAGTTTAGAGGTAAAAATATCAGGAAAGTATTCGAAAACAAAAACGAAAAACACTTTCTTACAGTGGCAGGAGATGAAAATGGTGTATATATAGGATCAAGTGGAACAGGAACTATATATTTCTTTGATGGGGAAAACGTAAAACCACTAATATCTCTCAAAGACAACGAAATAACTGATATAAAAAAATATGGAGAATACCTAATCGTATCAACTTACAACATAACTCCTAATCAATCTCAACAAACATCTCAAGATAACAGAACATCATCCTTAACATCACCCCAAACCGTATTAAGAAACACTCAAGGTAATGTCTATAAAATAAGTATACAAACTAAAAGAATAGAACCATTGTTCAGTGAACTAGGTATAACATCTGCTGAAGTTTTTGGTAACAAGGTTTTCGCAACAACAATCGACGGCAAATTCATAGAATATTCTCTTGAAGACGGTACATTAAAATACTCAATAAATAACAGAAATTTTGTAAGTATATTCAAATTCAGTAATGAAATCGTTCTTTCAAGTGCTAATCCATCAGGCTTAGATTATATTGATTTGTCCCAATCTAATTTCCATGGATACATAGAAACAAGAGAAATTGAGGTAGGTAATGTATACAAATGGGGACGCATAAGATATGATGGAGAAATACCCATAGATTCAGTGATAAAATTCTTCATAAAAGGTGGTAACACTCCAAAGGAAGATCAAACCTGGTCAACTTGGACAGAAATAAAGGAATTCATTAAACTAGACACTTTTCAATACATAAAACTTAAAGTTGAAATTATATCAAAATCCTCAAATAACCTACCTATACTAAGAAGTGTTTCATTATACTACACTCCTAGGAATTCTAGACCTATCATATCTTCTTTTAGTGTGTCTCACAAAGAAGATAACCTCAACTTCGAATGGAAATCACTCGATCAAGATAATGATAAATTAAACTTCGATATATTTGTAAGAAACTACAACGAAACTCAATGGCAAAAATTAAATACTTCTCCCATAAACGATAATAGATTCTCAATAAGTAGATATACAATAGGTAACGGTATTTTTAACTTCATGCTAGTAGCAAGTGACTATCCCTCAAACCCCAAAGGCCTTGAACTTTATTCAACAAACTATATCGAAAACTACATATCAGACATCACACCCCCATCTATTAGAAACAAATCAGAAGTAAAAATTAGCAAAAAACACAATTTCACAGAGATAGAGTTTGAAATCTATGACAACTACTCATTAAAAGAAGTAACATACTCAACAGATGGTGGAAATATCTGGGAGTACATACTACCAGACGATGGAGTTATAGATAGCAGTATCGAAAAATTCAAGTTCAATTTGAACTTATCATCTGGAGTTTTAGTATTGAAAATAAAGGATGAATTTGATAACATATCAATAGAAAGAATTCCATTCTAAATCTAAGGAGACATCAAAACATGGACGAAATGTTGAAAACCCAATTTGATATATACTCAAAATTTGAAATCGCTTATACTAAGCGACAAACACCTCCTGAATACGCAGACAAAATAGAATTGTCAGAATTTTCTGAAAGACTACTCAAAGAGTTAAACATAAGACTATACAAACATCAAGCAGAGGCAATTGAAAAGTTTAACAATGGTAACAATGTAGCACTAGTTACCCCAACAGCATCAGGTAAAACATTATCGTACATTATATCTTACCTCGAAGAGCTATATAAAGAGGAAAATGCAACAGCACTCTATATAGCTCCTATAAATGCGCTAATAAACGATCAGTACAAAAAAATACAAGAATACCTTTCAAAAGCAGTTCCTTTTATTGAAGTCTATCCTCTAACTTCTGGGACAAGCGATAAAATAAGGGATAGAATAAAAAGTAGAGGACAATTCATCCTTACAAATCCAGAAATACTTATCTATTCTATGATACTTTACAACAAAAGTTGGGAAAGGTTTTGGAAAAATCTAAAGCTAATAGTAGTTGACGAAATACACGAAATGTCTGGTGTAAAAGGGTCTCACTTTGGCAACATCTTAAGAATAGTAAACGTATTAAATGACTTGTACGGAAACAATGCGAGATATTTTGCTTTATCAGGTACAATAGGTAATCCTAAATCATTCATAGAAACACTTTTTGGAAAAGAATTTGTAATAATAGATAGAAGTACTTCAGGTAATAACAAGATAGAATATCTATTACCATACAAAACATACCTACTCACATACGGTACTAACCAAAGAATTATTGACACACTAAATAACTTCGTACTAAATCTATCTAAGAAAACCCTAGTATTTGTAAAATCAAGAAGATTGGTTGAAAAAATAATAAAGTCGATTAAAAAAAATCCAAACCTTTCTAGACTTGTAAGTCCGTATAGGTCAGGATACGACCATAATGACAGAGTTGCTATCGAAAACATGTTTAAAGCAGGCAAGATAATGGGACTAATATCAACATCCGCTTTTGAAATGGGAATAGACATTGGAGATCTCGATGTAGTATGTGTAGTAGGATTTCCATCGTCAAGAATTTCTTTGAGACAGAGATTTGGCAGAACAGGAAGGATAAGAGAAGGTACTGTAATATTTTTCCCAACTGAAAACATACTTGATAATTACTTCTATTCAAATCCAAAAGAATTATTCTCAGACGAAGTAGAAAACTTAACAACAAATGTCCTAAACGATAGAATAATAGGATACTACATTTCTACCCTCATAATGTTATACAACGAATTAAAAGAAACTGATAGAAACTACATAACAGCAGACATAATCGAAAAGTACTGGGGACCAGAAGCAATATATTCAATAGAAAAATTCATAAGAAATCATAGCCATAGTGCAATAATATCAAATAGTACAAATACTGGAGATCGATATTTCTTCACAACAATTTCCAAAAACGAATTAAGAAAGATGATAAATATAAGAGGAATCGGAAAATCATTCGTTATCTATAATTCAAAAGATAACAAAAAGATTGGTGAAATAAGCATAAACAACCTATTTTGGGAATGTCATCCTGGTGGAGTTTACATGCACATGGGAGAAAATTTCGCTGTACAAAAAGTAGATTTCAATAATGATATTGTCACAGTATATCCAACACAGGAAGAAAAAATAACAGAAGTACTTAATGATAAAGACATTGAAATACTAGGAGTAATAAGATCTAAAAGGTTAAAAAATTTATCACTGAATTATTGCAAATTAAAAGTAAAAGAAATATTCACAGGATACTTAGTAATTGAATATTTAAGGAAACAACAAAAAGAAGAAGCAACCATAGAGAGAAAGGTAATAGAATACATAGAATACCCAAACCCATATATACTTGAGTATGAAACTGAAGGAATAGTCATCACATTTGATGGAGGAGAACTTAGAAAAATTATCAACTACAACAAAGATTATGAAATACTCGAAAGAAATATTTCATTAGAGAAATTTAAATTAAACGAAGAAAACATTCTAAGGTCTGGTCTACATGCAGCAGAACACGCAATAATAGGTATGTATCCTTCAGAGATAATATGTAGTAGAAGCGAAATAGGTGGATTATCATATGTTAGCGGAGGTAGCTCTCCAACTATATTCATATACGAAGGAATATCAGGAGGAGTAGGATATTCCGAAGTTGCATTTGAAAAATTTGAAAAAATAGTTGAAAGAGCACTATCGGCTATAAAAAGCTGTTATTGTAAGGAAGATAGTGGATGTCCTGCCTGCATCCAATCACCTAAGTGTGGTAACGCAAATACAATACTCTCAAAGCACATTGGTACTAAAATCCTTAACTTTATAATGGAATCACTGAAATCCCCAGCTAACGAAGAAAAAGAAACAATAACCCCAAAACTTATAAAGTACTCAATAACACATCTTAAAAAAGAAATGCCTTATCTCGAGAATAACGAAAAGTATGGTTACTATAACCTTCTAGAATATCCTCTCGAAAAGTTTAAAAAACCTATAGTCTTTGACATAGAGACACAAAAATATTCTTACGAAGTTGGAGGATGGGATAACGCAAAAGATATGTTAGTCTCAATAGCAGTTGTGTATGACATAAAAGAAGACAAAATACTGATATTCAACGAAAATAACATAAAACTTTTGATAGAATTACTCTTCTCATCAGATATAGTTATAGGATACAACTCTAGAAACTTCGATTATAAAGTCTTATCTAGATACGATAGTAGATTCGAAATTTGCGACTCTGTGAAAACTTTTGATATTCTCAACGATCTTTTGAAAAAACATATAGGTGACACAAAAGTTTCTCTAAACAATCTTATCAGAAACAACATAAATCCCCAAGGCAAAACTACTCATAGCAAAGATATACCAAACTTCTTTAGAGAAGGTAAAATTGAAACTGTAATAAAACATTGTGAAGAGGATGTAATTTATACTTACAAAATAATGAAAAAAATACTAGAAGACAAATACTTAAAGTACGAACACAAAAATCAAATTTACAGCATAGAATTTAACGAAGTAATCTTTAGATTCAAACTTTAACAACTTATTCTATAACAAACGATAAATCAACAACTTTGAAACTCATAGTCAACTTACTTGAGGATACGAAGTCAATAGGCGCATTAACTTTAACGAGATCTCTGATTTTATCAATGTCAATATTTCCAGATGCTTCAACTATTATGTTTGGATTGATAGACTTTATGTACTCCGCAGAAGCTTTTATATCATTTACAGACATATTATCAAGCATTATAACATCGGCACCAGCCTCAACAGCTTTCTTAACTTGCTCCATATTTTCACATTCAACTTCAACCTTATGCATAGGTGAATACTCTTTAGCCATCCTTACTAACTTTTGTATATCTCCCTCAAAGACTACTATGTGATTGTCTTTTATCATTATCATATCGTACAAACCAAACCTATGATTAACTCCACCACCTACTCTAACAGCATATTTCTGAAAAAACCTAAGTCCAGGTATTGTTTTCCTGGTATCTAGAATACCAAATTTACCTTCAGTAGCATTTACAAACTCTCTTGTAGTGGTTGATATTGATATAAGTATTGTAAGTATGTTAAGCAGAGTCCTCTCAATAGAGAGGAGCATCTTAGCACTCCCCTCTAGGGAGAATATCTTCGTACCCTTTGTAAATTCTTCACCATCCTTAAGAGAACAACTCTTTATACCAAAATCTTTCTCCAAAACAATTGAGAATATTTCACCTACAAAAACTCCTCTATCATTTGCTTGTATATAAGCTTGATCTTTTCTATTGGGTATTATGTTGGATATTATATCGTTGTTATTAGTATCTTCAAAAAGAGTATTCTGAAAAAGATTTTTACTAGCATTATACAGATTTATATCGTAATAGAACATAGTTATCTCTTGGCTTTCCCTTGAGCCGCTACAGATTCTATTGCTTTTTGTATCTCTTCTGGATCTCCTAGATAATACTTATTGATAGGTTTGAGATTTTGATCAAGCTCGTAAACAAGCGGTATACCAGTAGGTATATTTAACTCAACTATATCACTATCAGATATGTTATCAAGATACTTTACTAATGCTCTCAAACTATTTCCATGGGCTGCGATTATAACTCTCTTCCCCTGCTTTATAGTTGGTGCTAAGACTTCATTCCAATACGGTATCACTCTTGCCACTGTATCTTTCAAACTTTCATGGAGAGGTAACTCTTCTGGCTTTAGATCTTTATATCTGGGATCGTTTCCTGGATACCTTGGATCTGTTTTTTCAAGGGGTGGTGGAGGAACATCATAACTTCTTCTCCATATTTTTACTTGATCTTCACCATACTTCTCTGCCATTTCTGACTTATTAAGACCTTGAAGTGCTCCATAATGCCTTTCGTTAAGTCTCCAGTGTTTATATTCAGGTATCCACAACAAGTCCATCTCCGCAAGAATAATATGCAATGTATTTATAGCTCTCTTCAAAACTGATGTAAAAGCCACATCAAACATATATCCATTATCCCTAAGAACTCGTCCTGCCTTTTTTGCTTCTTCAACACCCTTTTCTGAAAGATCAACATCAGTCCAACCAGTAAATCTGTTTTCTTTGTTCCAAACACTTTCTCCGTGTCTAACAAGAACCAACTTGTACATATTATACCTCCTGGATGTAATTATAAAATATCCACACTATACTATTCCAACAGAAAATATGAAACATAAATACTAAATAAATACACGTTATGTTTTTGAATTTATATTACTACTGTTTTTATAATTTCTTAAGGAGATATGGTAAATGGACAATTCAAGGCTGATAGCAGTTCGTGATCTTCTTGTATCCTTGTTTAACCCTGATTTTATATCTTACGAATACCCATACTGGTTCCTCGAAGGAAATTGCTCAAAAAACAGAGATATAGTTATGGAAATAATAGATAGCATTCCTGGAATTATAATAGAAGGTTTCTCATTGAGAAAAATAGACCAAGAAATCTATAGATATACCGTTAAGTTTTCATTCGAAGAAGATAAAAATGTAATAGGAGAAGTATTTAACTTTCAAGACGATATCGAGGAGGAATAATACATGGATAAAATGGGTCTAACACCCAGAGAAATAGTTGAAGAATTAAGTAAATATATAATAGGCCAAAACGAAGCTAAAAAAGCTGTTGCTATAGCATTGAGAAACAGAAATAGAAGAAAAATGCTACCAGAGGGTATAAAAGAAGATATAATACCTAAAAACATCTTAATGATAGGCCCCACAGGTGTAGGTAAAACAGAAATAGCAAGACGAATAGCAAGTATAATAAACGCTCCTTTTGTGAAAGTAGAAGCAACAAAATTTACAGAAATAGGATATATAGGCAGAAATGTTGAATCCATGGTTAGAGATCTAGTAAATGTTGCCTATAGTATGGTAAAAAAAGAGTACATATCAAAAAACATAGACAAATACGGTAGAAAAGCTAATGAAATAATATACAAATATCTAACTAAGTCGAATCCTGCTATACTGGAACTCGACAAAAGCATGGTAATTGAGCAAATAAGAAAAGGCATCTATGACGATGTAATAATTGAAATAGAAATAGAAGAACCACCTAGACTTGATAACACTATGTCATTTGAAGAAATGTTAGAAACAGGCAATTTTTCAAACATTATAGATATACAAAACCCACTAGACATGATATTCGGCCCAAAAGAAAAAAAGAAGAAAAAAAGAGTTTCAGTCAAAGAGGCAAAGATAATTTTATCTTCAATAGAATCAGAAAAATCTATTAACCCAAGTGATATAGCAGAAGAAGCAAAAAAAAGAGCAGAAGAAGACGGTATAATATTTATTGATGAGATAGACAAACTTATAAGTAAAGGCGAAACATCAGGCCCTAATGTATCAAGAGAAGGAGTACAAAGAGATTTATTACCAATCGTTGAAGGAACATCCGTCAATACTAAATATGGGCCTGTACGCACAGATCACATACTATTCATCGCAGCAGGTGCATTTTCAAAAAATAAACCCTCAGATCTTATAGCAGAACTACAAGGTAGATTTCCAGTAAGAGTAGAACTAAAACCTCTATCAAAAGAAGATCTAAAAAGAATTCTAGTTGAACCCAAAAATGCTCTCGTGAAACAATATAAACTATTACTACAAACAGAAGGAGTTGAACTAGAATTCGAAGAAGATGCTATAGATAAAATAGCAGAAATAGCATACGAATCAAACCAAAAACTTGAAAACATAGGTGCAAGAAGATTATACACAGTCATGGAAAAATTATTAGAAGATATTGCTTTTCAAGTACCAGATGTTGAAGATAAGAAAATAATCATAACAAAATCATTCGTAGAAAACAAACTATCAGATATAATACAAAATGAAGATTTAGCAAAGTATGTCCTCTAAGAAACCTATACTCCTACTATATGATATCGATGGTACACTTGTAGTACTTGACAAAACAGGCAGATTGATCTACCAAGAAGCATTGTCACAAGTCCTAAATAAAGAAATATCTTTGAATAGCGTTGACTGGGTAGGTACAACAGATATCGAAATAATACACAAAGTAATACAAGACAATGGTTTTTACGGCAAGGATTCTGTTATCAAGATGTTTCAGGTATTTGAAAGAATATCATTCATGTTTAGAGAAATAGTTGATAAAACCCCTGAAAAGATAAAATTACTACCTTATGCTTACGAGATATCTGAGTGGAGTTATAATAACTACTACAATTGTCTTCTAACGGGGAATATAAAGGAAGTAGCATATATGAAACTATCACCTTTCAAAATTGACAAATTTTTTCCTGTCGGAGCCTTCGGAGACGAAAAAAAAGAAAGAACTAAATTAGTCCCAATAGCAATAAGGAGATCTGAAGAATATTACAAAACAACATTTTCAAAATATCTTATAATTGGAGATTCTCATCGAGATATAATAGCGGCAAGAGAAAATAACATCCCTTGCGCAATAGTAACAACTGGTAAGATGAAAAGAGAAGAACTCGAAAAATATAATCCCAACTACATTATTGAATCACTCAATGAACTACCAAATATAATAAAAAAACTAGAAAACCAACGAAATCAATTCTAGGAATAAAATAAAAGTAACTTAACAATCAAAAACTAAAAATTACAGAGTACTGAAAACATAATTTTACAATAGAAAAAAGTAAAATACCGAAACAACCTATAAAAAAGTACAACCACATAAACCTGAAAAAAACTTAAAGCCCCCTTTTTTGGGGGCTAAAAACTACTTCTTCTCTTCAGTTATTGCTCCTCTTTTACTCAACATCACTGCAATACCTAGCAATATAATCGCAAAAACTACAATTGAAAGCTTCAACCATACTGAGAGCTCGAGTATTACAACAGGCGCTATTAGCAGTGAAACAAGATTTATGACCTTTATAAGAGGATTAAGCGAAGGACCTGCAGTATCTTTGAAAGGATCTCCTACAGTATCACCAACAACTGCTGCCTTATGTTCATCAGTTCCTTTACCACCAAGAAAACCATCTTCTATCTTTTTCTTAGCATTATCCCAGACACCACCTGAATTAGCCATAAACACCGCAAGTAATTGTCCCGTTAATATCGCACCTGCTAAAAATCCACCAAGAGCTTGTGCTCCTAGTAAAAACCCAACTAGTATTGGTGAAAATATTGCTAGTATACCTGGCCCTATCAATTCTTTCTGTGCTGCTGCAGTAACAATATCTACTGTCTTACCGTAGTCTGGTTTTTCCTTCCATTCCATTATACCTGGTTTCTCTCTAAATTGTCTTCTGACTTCTTCGACAACCAAAAATGCTGCTCTACCAACTGCCTTTATAGCAAATGACGAAAACAAAAATGGAACAGCACCACCTATCAAAAGACCTATAAACACATCTGGTAAATTAATCTGTATACCTTTCAAAAACAGTTGTGCTTCATCTATAAAAGACCTAAATAATGATATTGCTGCAATAACAGCAGTAGCAATTGCCAATCCTTTAGTTAATGCTTTTGTAGTATTACCAATAGCATCCATTCTATCGAGCACTTTACTTGCTTTTTGATCTTTAACACCTGACATCTCAAATATACCATGAGCATTATCTGTTATAGGCCCATAAGTATCCATGGCAAGTATGTATCCTGTTGTTGTTAGAAGTCCTAAACCAGTCAATGCGATACTATATGCTGCAAGGGAAAGATTATCTGGAAATACCAATAATGCTCCACCTATAGTACCCGCTATAACAACTATAGCCCAAACAGTTGACTCAAGACCAACACCCATACCTGTCAGTATTACCGTAGCAGGCCCTGTTTTACTAGAATAGGAAACCTCAGTAGCAGGCTTCTTATCAGGATGAGTAAAGTAATCTGTCAACCACATCGTAACAACAGCAAGGAAAATACCTATTGAAGGTGGTATGAGAAATCTAAAATCAGGTTGACCCGTATTAGGATCTATTATGTAGAAATATATCACAATAGCAAAACCTATAATAGAGAGTATAGATGACACTATATAGCCTCTATTTATACCTCTCATCGGATCTTGCTCATCTTCCTTCATTCTGACACTCCAAACCCCAACCATTGATGAAAAAACACCTATTGCTCTAAGTATGAGTGGAAACATTATAAGCTTAAGAGCAAACATTTCAGCATTTTGTCCATAAGTTTGTGTAAACACAGGATCAAGCAATGTTGCTGCAGCAAGTATTATTGCAGCAACCAACGTAACTTCATAAGACTCAAAGACATCAGCAGTCATACCTGCACAATCTCCGACATTATCTCCTACATTATCAGCAATAGTTGCAGCATTTCTTGGATCATCTTCAGGAATACCTTTTTCTACTTTACCTACAAGATCTGCTCCAACATCAGCAGCCTTTGTATAAATTCCACCACCTACCCTCATAAATAGAGCAGCAAGTGCAGCACCAAATCCAAAACCAACCAAAACCTTCATTGCTTCTTCCCTGAACGCCATAAAGATTATAGTAGCACCCAATAAGCCAAATCCCAACGTAAACATTCCAGAAACTGCTCCAGCCCTAAAAGAAACTTTTAAAGCGTCAGAAAAACTTTTTGTCAAAGCAGTATAAGCAGTCCTAACATTAGCTTTAACGGAAAGCCACATCCCAACAAAACCAGCACCATATGAAGCAAAAACTCCCATCAAAAATGCAATAGCTATACCCAAAGGTAATCTAATATCAGTATATACAGTGCTATATACAAAAAATAGAACAATCATCAAACCTATGATAAACCATATCATTGTATTGAACTGTCTTCTCAAATACGCCATAGCACCTTCTTCTATAGCAGAAGATACTTCTAGCATTTTTTTATCATCTACATTAACCCTTATAACATACCTTACAAGAAATAATCCATACACTAGAGCAACAATAGAACTAGCAAGAACAAAAAATAGTATCCCCCATTCAACGGGGCCAAACTGCGGTAGTGTTATCTTACCTTCCATAAAAAACCTCCGTCAGCCTTGATTATCAATGAAAGGAAAAGGTTTTTCAATAAATCAGTTAAATGACATGACCAAGACTACTTTTGATTCTGTACCTATAAGCCACCTACTCTATTAATAGGCCAAAATCTAAACACTCCTTTACCAACAAGTAAACTCTCAGGTACTAATCCCCAATATCTACTATCACTACTCTCGTCTCTATTATCCCCCATAGCAAAATAGTAACCTTCAGGTATCCTATTACTCTTAAGAGATTCTTTAATCTTATCTATATCATTCTTAAAGTATTCCAGATTAGGTAAGTAAACTTCAGGCACACCTTGCGACATCAAAGCTAACCTAGTATCACTATCATACAAATAGTATAGATTTGAGATATGAAAATTTCTAACAACTCCATCATCAAACATAACTTCACGTCTTATCTTTATAACCCAACTCTGATTGTTAAAATACTCTCTAAAGTAACTCCACCCGTTTTGATTATCAATAAACTCTAAATTTAATGGCACACCATTCACATAAACACGGTTACTTATTATATCTATACTATCTCCCGGAAGACCTATAACCCTTTTTACAAAGTACTTAGGTTCATTATCAACATTAACAAGAGAAAATGTCATAAGAGTTATAAGTTCTCTTAAGAATCCTGGCGATCGATAAGTTGGATTCTTAAAAACTATTATATCCCCTCTCTCTGGTTTGTAAAAACCAGGAGTTTTTAAATTAACTATAGGAAAGTTTATACCATAAGTTGGTTTGATAACTATTATCCTATCACCTACCATTATTGTTGGTACCATAGAACCTGTTGGTATAGCAAATGCTTCAAGTAAAAGCAGTCTAATCACAAATGCTATAACGTAAGCTTCTCCTATAACTCTAAGGTTCTCTAAAACTACTTCTTTAAAAGTCTTTTTCGGCTTAGGTTCTTTCATCATCGTTCCTTCAGGTTGAAGTTAAGTATAACTAGTAAATTCGTATTCTTTCAAGTTGTTTTGAAAAAGAAAAATAGCCAATCAAAAATAAATTTTATTATATCTTTCGATAATTTCATAGGCCACTAAAACATTTTACAAACTTCAGTCTAAGCGCTACTAATATTTATAATTAACCAGTGAGGGAGTAAATCTATGCTTGAAGAAACATATATACCACAGAGCTTTGAAGAAAAGATTCTAGAAGAATATCTATCAAAAGGGCTTTATAGCTCAAAAGGTAGTGGTGATAAATTCTGCATAATGATACCACCCCCAAACGTAACAAGTGTACTACACATGGGACACGGCCTTAATAATACCATTCAAGATGTACTTATAAGGTATAAGAGAATGTGTGGATACGACTCTTTATGGGTACCTGGAACAGATCATGCAGGTATAGCAACACAAAATGTAGTAGAGAAAAAATTAGCAAAAGTAGGAAAAACAAGATTTGACTTAGGTAGAGAAGAATTCATAAAAGAAGTTTGGAAATGGAAAGAAGAACACGGAGCTACTATAATAAAGCAACTTAAAAGAATAGGAGCATCCTGTGATTGGAATTATGAAAGATTTACGATGGATGAAGGACTTTCTAGAGCAGTATTAGAAGCTTTTGTTTCTCTTTACAAGAAGGGATTAGTCTACAGAGGAGAATATATAATTAATTGGTGCCCTAGATGTAGCACTGCTCTAGCAGATGACGAAGTTGAATATGAAGAAAAATCAAGTAACTTATGGCATATAAGATATCCAATATCAAATAGTAATGGAGAATATATAGTAGTAGCTACTACAAGACCTGAAACAATGCTTGGAGATACAGCCATAGCAGTAAATCCCAACGATAAAAGATATAAACACCTTATAGGTAAGAAAGTCATTCTACCACTTGTAAATAGAGAGATACCTCTAATATCAGATGAATATGTTGATATGGAATTTGGAACCGGATGTTTGAAAATAACACCAGGACATGATCCCAATGACTTTGAAATTGGTAAAAAATATAATCTACCCATTATTAACATATTTAATGATGATGCCACTCTTAACGACAACGTACCCGAAAAGTACAGAAATCTCGATAGGTTTGAAGCTAGAAAAGTCATAGTGAATGACTTAGAAACACTAGGATTGCTTGAAAAAACAGAACCTTACAAACACTCAGTAGGTCACTGTTACAGATGCAACACAATAATAGAGCCAAAAGTTTCGAAACAATGGTTTGTTAAAATGAAACCACTCGCTGAACCTGCTATAAAAGCAGCTGAAGAAGGAAAAATAAGATTCTTTCCAGAAAGATGGAAAAAAGTCTATTTGAATTGGCTTTATAATGTGAAAGATTGGTGTATTTCTAGACAAATATGGTGGGGACATAGAATACCTGTCTGGTATTCTGAAGAAGGTAACATAAACGTATTTGAATATAACGACTTCGATGACAAAGGTAAATATCCTGTAATATTTTATATAATCTTTGATCTTTGGATATCTTCTAGAATAAGTGAAATATTTACACCTGAAGAGGTCACTGAAGTACTAAAATCTGACTCAATAGTCGACGCAAACAAACCTAAAAAGAGAACAACAAAAGAAGTTTACCTTGAAATTCATAAAGATAAAATTACCCTAAATGATGATCTATCTATTCTGGATGATCCTTCTAAATTAAAATCCTACTTCGAAGAAAACGTTCAAGATAAAAATAAAGGTTTTCTAAGAAGAATTGGTGAAAAATATACAATTGCAATAAAAGATAAGAAAACAGGTAGCATAAATCTAAAAAGAGATGGAGATGTTTTGGATACATGGTTTTCCTCTTGGTTATGGCCATTTTCCACACTTGGGTGGCCTAACAAAACAAAAGAACTCGAAAGATACTATCCAACAGATGTGTTAGTCACAGGAGCAGATATACTTTTTTTCTGGGTTGCCAGGATGATAATGGCCGGATACGTATTTCTCGGAGAAAAACCATTTACTGATATTTACCTACATGGAGCAGTACTCGATGAAAAAGGAAGGAAAATGAGTAAATCACTAGGTAATGGCATTGATCCTCTCGACGTCATAAAAGAGTATGGTGCAGATGCACTTAGATTCACTTCAGTATTTCTCGCACCAATAGGACAAAACTTAAGACTCTCCATAGAAAAATTTAAGATAGGTTCAAAATTCGCAAACAAAATATGGAACGCCTCAAGATTTATACTAACAAATTACGAAAATCTAAAATCACAAATCAAAGAAATCTATTCACTAGAAGAACTACTCAACCAAGATCTTGACGCTGTTGATAAATGGATAATATCTCTATTCAACACAATTGTCTCAAAAGTTAAAAAAGCATTTGAAGAATACAGATTAAGTGATATAGCATCAATACTCCATGAATTTTTCTGGGATAATTTCTGCGATTGGTACATAGAAATATCCAAAGTAAAGCTAACAACAGATAAAAAAGATATAACTATCTCAGTACTCCTGAACATCCTTGTGGGATTTTTGAAGCTTCTACATCCTATCATGCCATTCATAACCGAAAGAATATACAAAGAAATACCTCAAGAATTAAAAGATAAAGAGTATCTTATAGTTTCTTCTTACCCACAGCCTAACTCAAAGCTAGAAAACGCTCAAGCAGAAGAAACATTTGAAATCTTAAAAGAAATTGTATACAACATAAGGCAAATAAGAGGTATACTCAACATAAAACCATCTGAAGAAGTTGATATCAGGATAAGCATTAACCTACCAGAGTTTGAAAACAAAGTAAAATCTATTATGTCTAATGAAATATTTGCTAACATAGTAAAGAAACTATCAAAGACAAGAAATATCCTTGATGTAGGGAAAATGACCAAAAACTTTGGAGAAGCAGGAGCAGTCGGTAGATTTACTTCTGTACTAATACCAGTTAATGGTTTGGTGGAAGTAGAAAAAGAAAAAAGTAGAATAGTCAAGGAAATAAATAGACTAAAAGGAATACTATCCTCTATTGAAGCAAAACTATCAAACAAAGACTTCATAGAAAGAGCTCCTCAAGAAGTTATCGAAGATGAGAAAGAAAAACAAAGACAATTTTCAAAAATGATAAAAGAAATGGAAGAAATAATAGAGAAAATATAACACCAAGGATCATTTTAACATGGTTACAATAATAGCTATCATAGTACTCATAACCACCGTAGTATTTTTATTACTAAAAAAAGAATTTTTGTATGCCATTATAATCGGATTAATGTTTCTCGTTTCAATACCTTTTGTCATGAATATCAATATTCTAACTCCAAAAGAACCTAACGTTGTATTAATGGTTGATTATTCCGAAAGTTCAAAAGATAAAGTTAAACCTATTGAAACCAAACTAACAAAGCTAGAGTTTGACTTCATAAGAAAGTTTGGAATTCCTTACAACAAAGAAGACGATTTCGCAAATCTCAACGAAAAAGACTTTTACCTTATTTTATCTGACTTCTTATTTGAAATACCAAATGAGATAAAATCCAAAAGCAATATAATGTTTATCCACATAGGCAATAGCCTCCAAACTAACCACCTAATAAAAGAGATCTACACTACAAACATAGGGCAAGTTGAATACTTGACAATAGATATGATAGCCATTTCCGAAATCAGAATTTTAGATAAAACAAAAAGATCTTCATTATACAAAGAATACAAAAAACAACATCTAATTCAAACATCATCTCTACCTGAAGAATTCATAATCTCATCACTCAACACAAATATAGCCTATAAACTACCAAACATAGCTTCTGTTGGTATTTTTTGGTTCGAATTAAACAGAGATCTTAAAAATATAGTAGGAGTACTCAAAACGCTAGGATATAAATATGAATTATTTGCCAACATAAGAAAAGAAAATCCTCTCAGGATAACCAACAAGTTCAAAAATCTCATCATCGGCTACCCAAAAGGCAAAAACATAAACATAGAAGAAATAATAAAACAAACTGATGAAAATAGTAGAATATTAGTGATATCACCCGATGAAGAGTTCATCAAAAATATAATATCCTTCTCAAAAATCAGAAACATGAAACTATCATCAGAAGACTTCACTTACAATCAAAAACTCGGCATTATTGATATAGACTTCGACTACCCTGTTTTGATTGATAATGCTTTTAAGTACAGTTTTCCAAAAATTCCAAGCGAAGTTATACCCTTAGACAATTCTGGAATAGTTATCTACTTCAACTATCTAGAGAGAGAATTTATACTAGTTTTGATCGAAGACGTATCGAAAGTTGATATTGAGAACATAAAGGTTGGTATTTATTCTACTTTTTTCTTTGATCTTTTCAGCGAGCTATGTAAATTCTTATTGAAAGAGAATCATAGTAATGACAAAATAGTACTTCAAGAGAGTGCTTTTAGTGGAAGCACAAAACCAACAGAAAATAGTATATACTACGAAGAAGTATCGAAACAGTTTATCAACAAGATCAAAAAAAACTATTCAACAACAGTACTTGATACTTTAAAGATAGATATTTCATCTTTTTGGTTTATCATGGTTGGAGTAATATTAATTTTAGGATTAAAGTGGATTTTTAGAAGGTAATTGGATATACAAAAAGTATATCATTGATAATGTTAGTAAAGCCAGAGGTTAGACTTATGTGTGGGATAGTAGGATATGTAGGAGATAAATCAAATCCTGTTGAAGTTGTTATAGAAGGGCTTAAACAACTCGAATATAGGGGATACGACTCAGCAGGTCTATGTTTTATAAGGGATAGTAAATATGAACTCTACAAAGAAGTAGGCAGAATATCAAATTTAGAAGAGAAACTTAAGAATATTGATATTTCAAACATTAAACCTTTATCGATAGGACATACTAGGTGGGCAACACACGGCGGGGTTACTGTCCCAAATGCACACCCACACATCAGCAATAACGGCAAGGTAGTATTAGTACACAATGGAATAATAGAAAACTACACATTACTCAAAGAAATGCTTATTAAGAAAGGCTACAGATTCTATAGTCAAACAGATACTGAAGTAATAGTAAATCTTATAGAAGAACACATGAAAGAAGGAAATTCTTTTGAAGACGCAGTTATACTTGCAGTAAGCGAACTAAACGGTACCTTCGGATTAGTTGTATCTTATATAGATGAAACAGATAAGATAATAGCTGTCAGAAAAGGTAGCCCTATAGTTATAGGTATAGGAGATAATGAAAGTATAGTAGCATCTGACATAAATGCCATAGTAAAACATACTAGAAATGTTATATACCTGGATGATGGAGAAATAGCAATAATCAAAAAAGATAGTATAATAACAAAGAATTTCACTGGTAAAGATATAAAAAAAGACATATTTGTAATAGATTGGGAAGTAGAACAACTTAACAAAAAAGGCTACCCTCACTATATGTTAAAAGAAATATTCGAGCAGCCAACAGCAATTGAAAATTGTATAAGAGGTAGACTTTTAGAAGATGATGGTAGTGTAAAACTCGGTGGCATATCTAAAATCGAAGGGATAGTACATAAAATAAGAAAGTTTGTTTTTATAGGTTGTGGCACGGCGTACCATGCAGGACTAGTTGGTAAATATCTAATGGAAAACATAGGAGGAACGATATCTGAAGTAGACTATGCTTCAGAATTTAGGTACAGAAACCCAATCGTAGGTCCTAGAGACATTGTAGTGGCAATAACTCAATCTGGAGAAACCATGGATACACTTGAAGCTCTCAAAGAAGCAAAAAGAAAAGGAGCTATAGTAATGGGTGTTGTAAATGTTGTCGGAAGTACAATAGCAAGAGAAGCAGGAACAGGAATATATATACACTCAGGTCCTGAAATAGGTGTTGCTTCAACTAAAGCTTTTACAAACATGTTAGTTGCCCTCACCATGATTAGTGTATTAGTAGGCCGTAAAAAGAGACTTAGCATTTTTGAAGGTAAAGAAATAGTATCTGGACTCAAAAAACTACCAGAACTGGTTGAATATACTCTAAATACCTCAGATAAGATAACAAAAGAATTAGCACAAGAATTCTACAAGAGTAGAAATTTCCTTTACCTTGGAAGACACTACAACTACCCCATAGCACTCGAAGGAGCTCTAAAACTAAAAGAAATATCATATATACATGCAGAAGGATATCCAGCAGCCGAAATGAAACACGGCCCAATAGCATTAATCGACGAAAATATGCCAGTGGTAGTAATAGCTACAAAGGGCTCACTATACGAAAAAATAATAAGTAACATCCAGGAAATAAAAGCAAGAAACGGCAAAGTCATAGCAATCGTCAACGAAAATGACAATGAAGTTTCAAAAATAACAGACTACATTATACCAGTACCCTATGTTATCGAACCACTTTCACCAATAATAAACGTAATACCACTACAACTATTTGCCTATTATGTAGCAACAACGAAAGGACTTGACGTTGATAAACCAAGAAATTTAGCCAAAAGCGTTACAGTAGAGTAACTATATCTCAAAAACCACAACTGATACTGCTGCGAGTTCTGTATGAGATATTGAAATATCAAAACTCTTTACATTAAGACTTTCAAAAACATCCTTGGTTTTACCGTACAAGTTTATATAAGGCTTTCCAGATGAATCATTTAATATTTCAACTTCTTTAAAATTTATGATACCAGTCCCTAGTGCCTTGAAAAACGCCTCTTTACCAGCAAACCTACCAGCAAGATTTAGTAAAAACTTTTCGTGTTTCATCACATATTCTTTTTCTCTCTCAGTCAAAATTCTATCCAAAAACTTTTCACCTCGCCTACTATAAAACTCTCTAACCCTAGATATATCAGTTATGTCAACTCCAACTCTAACCATACCGAAAATACTAAATAACCAATAATCGCTGTTTCAAAAACTTCTGATACAAGTCCACATCATCCTAAAAAACAGGATTAAAAAACTCAGTTCCATAAAATCCAGTAATTTACTTTACATACAACATTTAGAATATTGAATTATAGTAACATGATAGTTATTCTAAATCAAAATTTGATTATGGGTAAAAATTGATTTTTATCTAAAAACATTTTTACAATTCTAGGGACAGGAGGTAAAGATGAATAGAAGAATAGTAGTAACTGGCCTAGGAGTTGTTACTAGTCTTGGATTAGAAGTAGACGAATACTTTGATAATCTTATCAATGGCAAATCTGGAATATCATTACTTGAGATAGAAGATTTAGATCATGATTCACCTTCAAAAATAGGAGGACAAGTTAAAAATTTTGACGCTGAATCTTTTTTAGATAAAAAAGTAGTAAGAAGAACTGATAGATATACCCATTTTGGAATATATGCTGCACAAAAAGCAGTTGAAGATTCTGGGCTTCTTAACTACTCTAACCTTGATAAAGAAAGAGTTGGTGTTATAATAGGATCTGGTATTGGTGGCGGTTTACAGTTTTACAACAACTCTGTGAAGTTTTTTCAGGAAGGCAGAAGAAAAGTAAATCCTAACTTTATTTCGATGTCTATAATTGATACAGCTTCTGCTTATGTTTCAATTCAATATGGATTTAGAGGGCCTAACTATTCAGCTGTTTCAGCTTGTGCTTCTTCAAACCACTCAATAATAGCATCAATAATGCATATACTTATTGGTGATGCAGATGTTATGATAACAGGTGGATCAGAAGCATCTTTAAACGGCCTTTGTATATCAGGTTTTACTCAAATAGATGCCTTGTCAACTAGAAACGATGCTCCTGAAAAAGCTTCAAGGCCTTTTGATAAAAATAGAGATGGATTTGTAATTGCTGAAGGCGCAGGAATACTCGTAATAGAAGCTCTAGATCATGCTCTCAAAAGAGGAGCTAAAATATATGCAGAAATAGTTGGATACGGTACTAGCGGAGATGCCTACCATCATGTTGCTCCTTGTTCTGACGGATCAGGAGCTTCCATCGCAATGAGAAACGCTATAAATATGGCAAAAATATCACCTACTGAAGTTCAGCTCATAAACACTCACGGAACATCCACACCACTAGGAGACAAAGCCGAAATCTTAGCAATAAAAAATGTCTTTGGAGATCATGCATACAAACTAAAAATTAACTCAACAAAATCCATGATAGGACATACTCTAGGTGCTGCAGGTGGGGTAGAAGCAGTAGCAGTAGCTAAAATGCTCGAAACGGGCAAAATACACCCAACTATAAATCAAGAAGAACCTGATCCTGAATGCGACCTTGATGTTGTACCTAATAAAGCTATTGAAATGGATGTAGAATACGCTATCTCAAACTCTTTTGGGTTTGGAGGACATAACGCAAGTATACTATTCAGAAAATGGAGAGGTAAATAACAGACTACTCGTAAATTCCACTTTCAACCACATTTCCAACCTCTATATCATTAAAATACATCCATGCGTTAACGATTCTGCCATCTTCAAGTATTACGTCAACCTTTTCCCTATAATACCAACAGGGATGTTTCTCTAATCTGTCTAACATATCTAATGTGTTTCGATCAATACAGTACACCTCTCCATATATATTACTTACACGATCCCTTTTACTAACATAAGGTATTATATCAACATACATAACATACTTATCTTTAGTCTTACCTCTACCAACAAATTTAGCATCCTTTATCATTCTATGGTTATGAAATCCCTTTTTCAAAGTTCCATAAACAAAAATCAGTATTTCATCTTCCTTAACATCATAGTAGCTAAATTTGTAGTTCATAATCTATACAAATTTACATAATAAATATAAAAAAAATAACACTGCTCGGCAAATAATTACACAATTTATATCCTATGCTTCATCATGATATACCACCTTGACAAATTTTCTACAAGTATTTACTATTATACTGTTGGATGTAATATATGGTAGAAACCAAGATCGTAGCAAAGTGGTGGAAGAAAGAAGGAAACAAAGTAAGATGTTACTTATGCCCAAGATACTGTTTAATAGGCGATGGAAAAACTGGCTTTTGTTTTATAAGAAAAAACGAAGGAGGAATACTATACTCTCTAGGATATGCTAGACCTGTAGCAATTAACATAGACCCTATCGAGAAAAAACCACTGTTTCACTTCTTACCAGGAACGAATATACTATCGTTAGGTACAGCAGGATGTAATCTTGGCTGTTTATTTTGTCAAAACTGGGATATTTCAAAAGCAAAACTTGATCAAGTAAAAAGCATCTACATGTCACCAGAAAAAATAGTTGAAATAGCATTGTCATATAAAACTCCAAGCATAGCATTTACCTACAACGAACCAACAATAATAGGAGAGTATATAATCGAAACAGCAAAAATTGCTAGAAAATACGGTATTAAAATAGTTATGGTATCAAATGGATACATATCAAAAGAAGCATTCTATGATATATATCAGTACGTTGATGGAGCTAATATAGATCTCAAAGCAATAACAGAAATATTCTACAATAGAATAACTCTATCACATCTAGAACCAGTCAAAGAAACTCTCAAAAGGCTAAAAGAGTTAGGCAATGTCTGGTTTGAAATAACAAATCTCATCATACCTACACTTAACGATAGCTTGAAAGAATTTGAAGAACTATCAGAGTGGATACTAGATAACTTAGGTGACTCTGTACCATTACATTTTACTGCATTCCACCCTGACTATAAACTCAATAACTTACCTAGAACTCCAAAAGAAACACTCATCAAGGCTAGAAATATAGCAATTCAAAAAGGTATAAAGTACGTGTATACGGGTAATGTATGGTATGAAGAAGGTAGTACAACCTATTGCCCAGATTGTAAAGAACCTCTAATCATAAGATCTTGGCACGATGTTTTGAAAAACAAAATAAAAGACAACAAGTGTCCTAAATGTAGAAGAAAAATTGACGGGCTATGGAATTAGATTTTTATTCAAAACAAATCTACCTTATCCAGTATTTCTAAAATTCTCTTAACAATAAATCAGGTTTTTGAATCTTAAGAATGAAATAGAATAAAATAACTTCTATGAAGAAAACCTTCAAAAAGAAACTTGGAGTTAATATAGATCATATCGCAACATTAAGACAAGCTAGAAAATCATCAGAACCTGACCCTGTATCGGTTATACCAATTATCGAACTCGCAGGAGCAGATGGAATTACGCTACATTTACGAGAGGATAGAAGGCATATTCAAGATAGAGATGTATACCTGTCTAAACAAATCATTAAAACCTCTATGAATTTAGAAATGTCGATAAACGACGAGATTGTCAAGATAGCCCTTGATGTAATACCAAATGAAGTTTGTATAGTACCAGAACGACGCGAAGAGATAACAACTGAAGGTGGATTAAAGATAAAACCTATTAAACACAGACTCGAAGATGTTATAAAATCACTAAAATCAAAAGGAATTGTAGTTAGTCTCTTTGTTGAACCTGATATTGAAGCTATTGACCTCTCAAAAGAAGTGGGAGCAGACTATATCGAAATACATACAGGTAAATATGCCAACTCTGCAGGAGATAACCAAATTCTAGAACTTGACAAGATAAGAACAGCAGCAGAGTACGCTAGCAAAATCGGTCTAAGGGTAAATGCAGGACATGGTCTCAATTATAAGAATACGTACGATATAGCTAGTATACCAGAAATTGAAACCCTAAATATAGGACACAGCATAATAAGTAGATCAATATATGTTGGAATAAGACAAGCAGTTATAGAAATGAAAGATATCATACTAAGAGCATACTACGATTTAGTGTCTTTTAAAAAATAACAAAAACTATAAGAATATATTGTCTTAACACATTACGTTAATGTATGAATAGTACAACGTTACATCGGTGCTTTTCCAAGATAATCCTAAACTCCAACGGAATCTATGAATAAACTAATAATACTACGAAGTAATTCAATAAATTAACTCATAGCTTTCTCATAGAATTAATTTGCAAAGACTCTAAACATAGTAGTATAATAATTATAGTAACGCGGGGTAGAGCAGTCCGGTAGCTCGCTGGGCTCATAACCCAGAGGTCGTTGGTTCAAATCCAACCCCCGCAAATGTTTTCAAATTCTATATCTCATTGTACTCGTTTTCTACTTTTACTATCTATTTTTCTAATCTTTTCTAATCCATTAACAGCTAAAAAATCAGATGTTCCAAAAAACATCATAATAATGATAGGTGACGGAATGGGATTAGGTGCTATATCAGCATACTACCTAGCAAACACAAACGCAAATCTATCCAAGTTCAAAAAAATAGGCTTAATGTCAACATATGCTGAAGGTTCTCTAGTAACAGATTCCGCAGCAAGTGGTACAGCACTTTCAACAGGATACAAAACTAAAAACGGACATATAGCAACACTACCAGATGGTAAAATAGTACCAACAGTAATGGAAGTAGCAAAGAAAAAGGGCAAAGTCACAGGAATAATAGTAACTTGTAGTATTACTCATGCAACACCAGCAACCTTTTATGCACATGTAAGTTCAAGGTTAAATGAAACAGAAATAGCAACATTCGTAACAAATCAAACTATAGATTTATTCATAGGAGGAGGACTATCATTCTTTTTACCAACTACAACTACCATACCATCGCAAAGTACATACTCAGAGGAAACAAACCAACAACCAACAGCAACAAGTAACTTGGTAGATATTCTATTAAAGCTAGGTTACAACATAATTACCAACTACGAAGATCTAAAAAACTATAATCCAGCAAAATTCGAGAAAATATTAGCACTTTTGGAACCTATCCATTTACCACCAATATTAAGCGGTAACAGAAAAACAACTCTAGCAGAAATGACAAAAAAGTCTCTGGATCTATTGTCAAAAAACAAAGAAGGATTCATCCTAATGGTTGAAGGATCCCAAATAGATTGGGAAGCCCACGCAAACAACCATAAAGGATTAATAGAGGAAATGAGAGATTTTGACAACGCAGTAGGAATAGCAATTGATTTTGTACTAAAAAACCCAGACACTCTTTTGATAGTAACTTCAGACCACGAAACAGGTGGAGTTAGCATAATAGGAGGCGTTTTAAATAAATTATCAACCATTCGTTTTGCCTCAAAAGATCATACTGCAGAACTAGTACCAATATTCTCAATAGGACTTGGAAGTGATAACTTTATAGGATTTATTGATAATACATTTGTAGGTAAAAAATTAATAGAATTTTTACAGAATTAGTACCCTTATCAAAAATCTAATCTTTATCTAGTCCCACTTAATAAATAGCCTATCACTGAAACCATAAATTAAATAGTCTCATCTAACAACACTTTCACGAGATCTTTTAAAACCCAATACCCAAATTAATGTATTTTGATTTGCAAGTACCTCCAATAACATAATTCTAAAGAAGATTACAAAAGAGGTTGAGTATGAGGTTTATTAACTTGTTGCTTATATTACTTTTAGTTTTCATAGTTTCTTGTTCAAGACCTAATTTAAAGAATGAAGAGACAATAGTTCTAACTCTTTCTCAAGAACCGCAGACATTTAATCCTGTATCATCTCTAGACTTATATTCTTCAACTATTATAAGTTTTATATACGATAGTCTTTTTGAAGTTGACCAAAACTTAAATTTCGTACCAAAAATAGTCAAAGAATATTCTGTATCATCAGATTCAAAAGTTTTCAGATTTAGGCTAAGAGAAGATGCTAAATGGCAAGATGGTACTCCTATAACAGCAGATGACATAATATATACTTTTTCAATGATAACAAATCCAATTTCAAAAGCATTCAACAAAGTTGCCCAATATAAAGACGTAGAGTACGTTAAAAAAATAGATAGTTTAACATTTGAAGTTAAGTATAAACAACCTTACGCACCAGCACTCGAGAGTTGGGCTATGACACCAATACCCAAGCACATATTTGAAAAGGAAGATTTTCATAATACTAAATACAACTCATTTCCCATAGGAAGTGGAGCTTACGAGGTTAAAAAAGTAGTTCCAGGACAATACATAATACTTGAGAAGACAACAAACTACTGGGATAAAAACAATGAACCAAACATAAAGAAAATAGTATTTAGGATAATCAAAGATCCAACCGTGGAATTCAATGCTTTGAAAGTAGGAGAAACTGATTTAGCAGGTATAAGACCAATCGACTGGATAAATCAAGTAGAACAAGATTGGTTTAAAACAAAATTCAACAGTTTCAAGTATTATACACTCAACATATCCCAAATAGCATTAAACTTAAGAAATGAAATATTATCTGACAAACTAGTTAGAAAAGCTTTGGCACATGCTATAAATAAAGAGGAAATAAAAAATAACGTATATTTTGGACTAGCAGAACCACTCTCTGGACCATTTCCACCTAATAGTTGGGCATATAATCCAAATGTAGATGACTATGAATTTTCTTTAGATAAATCTATAGAATATCTCGAAAAAGCAGGATGGAAAGACACGGACGGAGATGGAATAAGAGATAAAAATGGTAAGAAATTATCTCTTGAGCTTATAATACCCCAAGGTAGTGAAACTGGAATAAAAATAGGTGAAATATTCAAAGAAACACTCAAAAAAATAGGTGTAGAATTAAACGTAAGAATCATGGAATGGTCAATGGTTACAAAAACTATAGATAGTAGAACTTTCGAAATGGTCATGTTTGGATGGTCTCTTTCAATTGATCCTGATCCCTACGACATATGGCATTCATCCCAAATAAAAGGTGGTATTAACTATGTAAGTTACTCAAATCCTGAAGTCGATAAACTTTGCGAGATAGGAAGAAAAATATTTAATAGAGAAGAAAGGAAAAAGATATATTCAAAAATTCACAAGATTATAAACGATGACTTACCATACTTGTTTTTATTTTCAAGAGCATCTCTAGTAGGAGCTGATAAACGAGTTAGTAACATAGATCCTTCAACAGCAGGAATATATTGGAACTTCAATACCTGGAAGCTTATAACACCACAATAATAACTTTAGTTTATTAAAAATGACATTATAAACTTCTTTACTAACTTTACAACCAGAAGGTCCATAAATTCATTCTATATAACCAAACTTCTACAAACATATACTTGAAATTCCAATTTGAAGATATAAAAATTTTGTATATGAAGTTTGTTCCTTCTTATTTAAAGCTTAGCAAGAACGAGTTAAGAGAAAAAGCGGATAGATTATTTGAAATGCTAAAAGAATGCTCGATTTGTCCTCGACTGTGTAAGGTTATCAGAACAAACGGACAAAAAGGTTTTTGTAAGGTAGGCTGTTATCCTATGGTATATTCATACACACCACACTTCGGAGAGGAAGATATACTAGTAGGTAGAAGAGGATCTGGAACAATATTCTTCACAGGATGTAACATCTCGTGCGTATACTGCCAAAACTATGAAATATCTCAACTTATGAGAGGTAAAGAAGTAGATTTCGAAACATTAGCAGATATGATGATCGAGCTACAAGATTTAGGATGCCATAATATAAATTTTGTCACACCAACACATCAAATCCCCCAAATACTAAAATCACTTGAAGTAGCAATCGAAAAAGGATTAAATATTCCTTTAGTATATAACTCAAGTGGATACGATTCAACCGAAGTTTTGAAGATATTGGATGGTATATTTGATATATACATGCCAGACATTAAGTACTCCAACAACACCTTTGCTGAGAAATATTCTTTCGCCCCAAACTATTTTGAAATAGCAAAATCAGCAGTTAGAGAAATGTACAGACAAGTTGGTGATTTAGTAGTCGAAAATGGTATTGCATTGAGAGGGCTTATAGTTAGGCATTTAGTCCTACCAAAAGGCATAGCAGGATCATACGAAGTTCTAAAATTCATATCCGAAGAAATTTCAACTAATACTTTTATCAATATAATGAAGCAATACAGACCCCTTTTCAAAGCATACAAATACAACGAAATATCAAGAAGAATATACGAAGAAGAACTCTATGAAGTAGTAAATATAGCAAAAGAAATGGGTTTTAAAAGAATATACTTGTAATCCTTTATATAAACATCCTGGTTTCTTTCATGTACTTTGAATAATCTTCTTCTCAACTACTGCTCTAATAACGAATACTATTGTTGAAAACATCGCAATAAATATCGAAGGTTGTATATACTGAAAACTATACCTATAAAATACTATAATCCCCCAGTTATAGCTCGGATTTCCTATATATTTTTTAAACCCTTTCATGATAGTTTTCTTCTCAGTAGAAATATCTATACTAGAAGTAAAGTGTTACCTAACCTCATAATAACAGAAAGCCTAACTTAAACTTTTACAATCACTATCAAATTATCCATGAATTGAACTATTCTAAACTCTCTACTTCTCTAAATCGCTCTAAGACCTTCAGGTGCAATTGCCAAAACAACTCCAGTAAGTATAAAGAAATATTATTATAAATTTACTCTTCAGATCTAAAACTTTCGAATAAAAATTCTTCCTAAGAAAAAACACATAAAAATCCATTAACTACCAACAAAACTCTAAAAAACCATCTTACTTACTAGAGATACAACTTCATCCATACTCCTACTTGCAAATTCAAATTAGAAAAAATTAAACAACACTTTAAAAAATATTAATACACATACAGAAAAATTCATACAGATTAACAATACTGGTATAAACTAAACAGTTTTCAAATAGTAATTTGAATTAAGTACTTTATAGTACTCTTCTGCATGATTTCTTAGTTGTTCTCTTAACTTCTTGATATTAATTCTCTCTTTCACTGAGATAAACAGAGCATCTGGATATGATTCTGAAAATTTGTTTATTAGATCCAAATTTTCAACGAGATCAACTTTATTGAAAACATAAAGTGTTTTCGGAAGTTCCAATTTGTCTTCTCTAAATATTTTAGAAAGTATCTCATCAACAACTCTCATTTTATCTTCAGCAAACTTTGAAGATATATCAACAAGGTGTATTAGTAAATTCGACTGCTTAACAACTTCAAGAGTTGAATAAAAAGATTCAACAAGTTGTGGTGGAAGATCTTCAATAAATCCTACGGTATCAGTTATTGTCATCTCTACTCCTTCGATAACAAGTCTCTTTGTTTTAGTATCCAATGTCGAGAATAACTTATTTTCTTCCAACACATTTGCCTTTGTTAGAAGATTCATAAGAGATGATTTACCACTATTGGTATATCCTACTATTGAAACATTAAAAACTCCAAACCTAGAAGAAAGTTGATTTTTTCTATGCTTCTTAATATCCTCTATTTTCTTTTTAAGAGTTCTAATTCTTTCCTTTATATGTCTTTTCATAACTTCCGTTTTTCTTTCACCAGGTCCTCTCAAACCTATTCCACCTTTTATCTGTTCCATTTCTTTACCTATACCATAAAGTCTAGGTAACTCAACCTGAAGTGAAGCCAATTCTACCTGCAATTTCGATTCAAGACTAACAGCATGTTCCTTAAATATCATCAGTATAAGATCAACCTTAGTAATCACCTTCTTACCAAACTCTATCTCTAAATTCCTTATGTGAACTGGCGAAAGATTATTGTAGAATACTATATATTCAACTTGATCTAATACTCTTAATTCCTTTACTTCCTCGACTTTACCTTTCGTTATGTAAAAAGCAGGATCTACATCTCTAAGGTTTATTACAAGTAAATCAACAATATACCAAGATAGAGTTTTAACAAGGCTTTTTATTTCATCCAACCTACTCTTAAGTAACTCTTGGTCCATTCTTTTTAAGTCTTTGATAGCATAAACTACTAAACATTTCATAATTATATACTAAACAAACAACAAATAAAAATCAAAAACATATTTCAAAACAAACTCTAATCTCGACAAAACAGTAACATAAAAAATGCTATACCCCTGTTTAAGAGAAACATAAAAAAATTGAAATACACAATCGAGTTGAAGAATAAGGGGACGAAGAAACGTCCCCTTAAACAAACTTAATAACCCGCAGGAGCGTAGACTGCATATCCGTAAGGTGCAGCCCAAAGATCTGTATAACCACTTCCATCAGTCCATTTATTTTGAGGTCTCGCAGTATCTTTTCCATCCCAAGCATAGACATTTAGTTCAGTATTGGCCCACTTTGTCTTAACTCTTGCTCCTTTCCATTGTACTCCATTATCATTTATCACTATCACAAGCCCTGGATTGGAACCATAACCATTTCTTTGTGCTATGTATAGATCGTTATCAGCATATAGAATAGTTGTTGATCCACCAGCAAGTCTCCAATGAACCCATAATAACTGTTGAATACCTCTAGCAGTACCCCTTCTAGCAAGCCCGTAGTCATAATAATCTTTCCACCAAACTGTCGGATCTCCTTCCGCAGTTAGTATGTATGCATAGGCCATCATCTTATTCTGTATTATTGGATCAGTGTCATGATTTGCAACAAACGTAACAGCTTTAGTAGGCCTAATACCTACAAGTCCGGCAAACTGTAACCCTCTCATATCATAATAGCCATTACCCAAAGCCATATCTCTAAGAACATACAACAAAGAAAAGTCAAATGTCTTAACATTTGCTCTATTCGCACTATCAACCCACCAAGCAAGAGTATCTCTATTACCATCCCAATACTCTCCTACTATGAATGGTTGCCCTGTATTATCATATATATAAGCAGCTACCCAAGGTGCAAACCCTTTTGTATAGTCAAGTCTCCAGAAGTCAAATCCAGCATTAGCACTATTTCTTAGCCAGTTAAGCCACGCTATTATGTTGGTTTTAACATAAGTCTTATCATGACATACATCAGGATATCCTCCAAATACCCCACTATCACTACTATGAATATCATTAGGATGGAAATCCCAATAACTCATCTTAAATCTACCACTAGCAACTTTAGAAAAATCAGTCCAAGTATTACCTCCAGTAAAAGGATTATACTGAGAATCCCCTCCAGCTCTGTGATTTAAAACTATATCTGCCATAGCTTTCATACCATAAGACTTTATGCTTGATATTAAACTTCTTAACTGAGATTGAGTACCAAACCTCGTAGCAACGGTCCCCTTTTGATTGTATTGACCTAAATCATAATAATCATAAGGATCATAACCCATTGAATAACCACCATTCATTGCCTTAGATGGAGGTGGAAGATATATAACCTCAATTTTATCAGCAGCAAGCTCAGCAACTTTACCTTGAACAGTTGTATACCATCCATTTGGAACATCCCAGTAGAATGCTTGGAATACTCTCCAAGCACTAACATCATAAACCAATGCTAGCGACATCAACATCACTAGCATTAGCATCACTAAACTAAACTTCTTCATAATCTACCTCCTGATCCCAACAGGGATCACAAACTAATTTCATACAAATAACATGCCATAAATATTAAAAACTTCTCAAATTAAAAACTGTGTCAAGAACAAAATATTACTAATAAAAAACCAAAATATTTTGGTTACATAACCTAAACATATAGTAAAACAAATAAGTAAAAGGATAATCAACAAAAAAGATATTAAAATTGCACCAAATCTGCACTAATAACCTCTTTATTTTGTGCACAATGGTGCAACAATAAAAAATTGGAGGTAAAAAATCAGTAAGCTATATTTAAAGTTCATACGAATTTATTACTTTGAAGACTGCTGTAATTATTCCAAAACATGCTGTTAAATAGAGGTTTTATAAAATATAAACTTAGATATCTTATGTATTGCATCAACATTTAGTTCTGTAAAAACCAAAACTGCTAAGTGTTTCTCCGGTATTTTAGCTTTTAATTTACCTTTCACATAAGTATCTTCATTTCGCAACACTATTCTTATTTCAAAGACTTCATCGCTTGGTACTAGTTTATCTTCATACTTTAAAGAATAAGAAAAAGCCAATCCACCAATACTCAAATCAGATATACTACCGATGACTCTAACACCTGATGAAAGGGTAAAATCAACAGTACCTTCACCTTCATTTAGTTGGACACGAACAACTTTTCTTTCTGGGGGAGCACCTTTGAAGTTTTGATATGCTTTGGATAGCACATTAAAGATGATACCAGTTTTGAGTGGCTTCTGTAAAAAACCCATAACACCTAGTTTTAGATACTCATACACTTCAGCTTGACTATGTATGTCTATATACAAGACAATCGCAGCTCTTACATTTAGAGCTTTTATTGCATCTAGGAAACTCACAACGTCGTACTTGCTTATAACTTCAACTACTACAACATCAACACTAGTTATTTTATCACCGAGTTTTTTTAAGATTTCCGATATATTTTCACACCACAGTATTTCTATGCCTCTTGGTATAAGTTCAGAAATAAAAGCATCTCTAACAATCCTAGAAGGTGATATTAGCAATACTTTCATACAAATTATTTAATTCTTTCAAACATATCTACAAACAATCTTACACCAAAACCTGTACCCCCTTTCGATATATAAAATTTTTCCTTATCAGTGTATGCAACACCAGCTATATCCAGATGAGCCCATGGATAATCAACAAACTTTTTCATAAATACTGCTGCAGTTATAGCACCAGCGTATCTATTACCTACATTTTTCACATCTGCAAAATTACTTTTAATATACTCGTCGTAATCTTCCCATAGAGGCAATTCCCAAACTCTTTCAGAAGTTCTTTCTGAAGATTCTTTTATTAGTTGCTTTAACTTTTCATCATTTCCCATAAGTCCTGCTGCTTCATGACCTAGAGCCACAACACAAGCACCTGTAAGCGTGGCAATATCTATTACGAAATCAGGCTTATACTTCTTAACATACTCAAGAGCATCAGCTAGGATAAGTCTACCTTCCGCATCGGTATTTACTATTTCAACAAATATTCCTCCCATACTCTTGACAATATCTCCTGGTTTTGTCGCTTTACCGCTCGGCATATTTTCAGTAAGAGGAGTTATACCAACTACATTAACGTTAAGCTTTAATTTAGCTATTGTTACCATAGTTGCTATAACTGCTGCTGCACCGCTCATATCAAATTTCATTTCTTCCATTCTATCAGATGGTTTTAGAGAAATACCACCTGTATCAAAAGTTATACCTTTCCCCAGAAGTCCATACCATTTGTCTCCACCTCCTTCATATTCCATGATAACAAATTTTGGTTCCTCTTCACTTCCTCTAGCAACAGCAAGATACAAATTCATACCCATCTCCTCAGCTTCTTTTTTATCTATAATTTTAACCTTTACACCAACTTTTTCACATTCCATCTTTGCAATCTGAGAAATATAAGTAGGAGTAGCAACATTTGAAGGCAAGTTCTGAAGCTTTCTTGCCAAAAATACTCCATCAACAACCACTTTAACCCTATCAGCAATTCTATCAAAATCTATATCTAAATTTGGTTTCAAAACATAAGCTTTTTCTAAACTAGTTTTCTTATCGCTTTCCTTTTTTGAAATAAATTCCTCAAATTTATATGTACCTAAAAGTAGTCCTTCAATCAATGCTTTAAAAGGAAGTGATTTATCACTACTTCTGTTCACCCCCTTGCTAAACCAATTAGCATAAATCAAGACAGAGCTATAATTATATTTAGAAGCATTCTTAGAAATCACGCTACCTAGTTTCCTAATAGTTTCAGTGTTAAACTTATCTCTTTTTTCAGCACCTATGACTATTATTTTTTTAAATCTTACGTTTTTTGGCAAAGCTGGCTTAGGTATCACAACAACTTCACCGATTTTTGAGTTGAAACCTTCTGATTTTATAACCTCATTAACCAATCTAGTTATAGTAGGATTGATAACTTTCTTTATATCTTCATTTTCAAAAGAAAACACAACTAAAGCATCTGCTTCCTGACTTACAAAATCTTTAAAAGACTTTACAAATACATCCATACTACTTCCTCCACGATTATTATCATAATAGATAAATACACTCCTTGACAAGAAACAAACTTTTCAGCTTTAAGCAGGACCTAACAAATTAGGCAAAATTCTATTAATCAAAAGCCTCCCAAAACTACATCCCTAAATACCAAAATATTTTATATTTTTACTGTGGTTTTTACTCACCTTTTTAGGAATTTAAATTCCAAGTCAAACGTAAGTACATCCAAAATCACTATCACAAACACCATAAGCAAAAATAACCCAAGTAAATTTTTGTAACAAAATGAAAACTTTTAATGTTTAATGAATAATAGACAACTGGAGGTATCATTATGGTTAATAAAGTTTATTCGGTTTCCTTTGTCGGATTAAATGTATCTTTAGTTGAAGTCGAAGTTGATATCGAAACTAAAGTTCCAAGTTTTGATATAGTGGGGCTTCCTGACACTACAGTAAAAGAATCCAAAGAAAGAGTAAGAAGTGCTATACTAAATTCAGGATATACCTTTCCTTTGAAAAGGATTCTCATAAATCTAGCACCTGCATACCTTAGAAAAGAAGGATCAATACTTGACCTATCTCTTGCACTTGGAATATTAATCGGTTCAAAACAAGTATCAGATAGCGGAATTATTGATATCAACAACACTATTTTTATAGGCGAATTATCACTAGATGGAAAACTAAAGTACACAAAAGGAATCCTACCTGCAGTTCTGTTCGCTATTGAAAATGGTTTTAAAAATGTCTTTGTACCCGAAGAAAATAAAAACGAATGTATAATAGTATCGGAGTACATAAATATCCTACCCGTAAAAACCCTAAAAGATGTTGTAGAATTTATTGGTGGTGAAAATAGCACAAGCACATTAAAAGATGGTATAGAGATATACAAAAATCATAACTTTGATGTAGATTTTTCTGATGTTAAAGGACAATATCATGCTAAGAGAGCTATAGAAATAGCAGTAGCAGGAGGTCATAACATACTCATGCTAGGAGGACCAGGTGGAGGAAAAACAATGTTAGCAAGAAGAATACCTACCATAATGCCAGAAATGGAAATGAAAGAAATAATCGAAACAACAAAAATCTATAGCATAGCAGGTATGCTAGGAGAAAAAGGTATAATATCCGAAAGACCATTTAGAGCACCACATCACACATCGTCGGATATTTCAATAATAGGCGGTGGCAGAATACCAAAACCAGGAGAAGTAAGCCTAGCACACAACGGAGTTCTGTTTCTTGATGAACTACAAGAATTCAAATCAAATGTGTTACAGGTAATGAGACAACCCTTAGAAGAAGGCTTTATAACTATATCAAGAGCAGAAGGTAGTGTGATCTTCCCCGCAAATTTTATGTTTGTAGCCGCAATGAACGTCGCAAAAGATAATACCGATAGTATATACTCATCAACCGATATCATAAGAATACTAAACAAAATTAGCACACCTCTCATCGATAGAATAGATATGCACATCGAAGTACCAAGAGTTAAATTCAGTGAAATATCAGAAAAAACTAATGGACACTATAGCTCAAAACAAATAAAATCAAGAATATTAAAAGCAAGAGAAATTCAACACAACAGGTTCTCAAAACTAAAACTTAACATAAAAACAAACTCTAAAATACCCTCAACATACATAGAAGAAATATGTAGAGTATCAAACTCCTCAAAAAAATTATTAGAAGTAGTTATATCGAAATTCAAAATAAGTATGAGATCATATCACAAAATACTTAAAATAGCAAGAACTATAGCAGATCTTGATGAAACTCAAGACATAAAAGAAAGCCATATAGCTGAAGCAATTCAGCATAGAGTGCTAGACAAAATTTTATACTCATAATCCAACTCAAATCTAACTCAATTACTAAAAACTAAATCTTCAAATAACACGAAAATCAGTTTATTTTTAATCATAAAACAATCTTATTTATAATTTGGCACTATGATACTCACTTCAAAAAAGATACTAGAAGAAATAAAAAAAGGTAATATAATCATCGAACCATTTGATGAAAAATATCTAAATCCGAACTCATACAACTTAAGACTCCATAACGAGCTACTTGTATTAACAGATGAAAAACTAGATATGAGAAAACCATCCAATTACCAAAAAGTTATCATTCCCGAAGAAGGATTATTACTCGAACCAGGAAATCTCTATCTAGGTAGAACTTTTGAATATACAATAACAAAAAACTTTGTCCCGATGATAGAAGGAAGATCAAGTATAGCAAGATTAGGTATATCAATACATGCTACAGCAGGATTTGGAGATGTAGGCTTTGAAGGATACTGGACATTAGAAATATCCGTAATAAAACCGGTTGTTGTATACCCCTTTGTTGAAATATGTCAAATATACTATTGCGAAGTCACAGGCGAAATTGATAAAGTCTACAGAGGTAAATACTCACAGAGTAAAGATATAATAATAAGTAAAATTTACGAAGAGTTTAAATAATACTTTCTTTTTCTAACATCACTCTTAACTTACTTAATGCCTTTTGCTCTATGTATCTTATACCTTCAGGCGTTGACTTAAATATTCTTGCTATATCAACTAACCTTTTTACCTCTTTGTTATTAAGACCATATCTATGCTCTATTATAAACTGCTCCTTGGGACTCAATTTCGAAACTTTCTCGTTGATAATACTCACCAAATGATTGAATTCTATCTTTTCATCAACTTGATTTCTCTTATTAGTTATAACACTCTCATCAGAAATATCAGAAAAAAACATTATGTTATTCAACGACATCATGTTTTGATATTCTTCAACAGACATATTATACTCTACAAGACTCTCTTCAACTCCAACAAAACTATTGTTAACACTAAGCGATTTTACCATTTTTTTCTTTCTAGCTGGTAGTTTAACTACTGAATTCGATGAAAGATATGACAAAATATAATGTTTAATCCATATGTTTGCATAAGAACTAAATTTAACACCCTTCGAAATATCATAATTCTTTATAGCTCGCATTATTCCAAGACATCCTTCACTTATAAGATCCATAAAAACATCATTTTGTACTCTAAAATTTGAGGCAAGTTTTACCACAAACCTTATATTATTCTCTATAATTTTCCTAATGGCTTCCCTATCACCTTTCTTTGCCCTGATTATAGTAATTAAATCTTCTTCAATTACTTTAGTCTTCGCTATATCTTTAGACAAATACTTAAGAAGTACATTTCTTACCTCATACCTTTCCATAAATTTCCTCCTCTTTACTTTATAATCAAAGAGTATGCCAACTTTTCAAAACAACACAAGATTAAAATCTCTTCTAAAAAAAGGTTTCTTGCATATAGTACTAGTAGCCTACAACGATTTTGTTGTCAAAAAACAACAAACTATCCGGATTTAACAACAAATATTCTCTGCTTTTCTTTCTGGACTAAAGACTTTATTTTCTGATTTTTAGGATCGGAAAGATCTGGATCTTTTGATAATATCTTACGAGCATCTTCTTTTGTAAGTTTCAAAATATCTTCATCTTTTATTAAATCCGCCAGGATAAACTCAGGAATACCTGATTGCTGATATCCAAGTAATTCTCCAGGGCCTCTTAATCTTAAATCAATTTCGGATATTGCAAAACCATCTTCGCATTTAACCATAGCTTTCATCCTTTCAACTGCTTCTTGGGAAATTCTATCTGATGTTATAAGGTAACAGTAAGACTGGAAAGAACTTCTACCTACTCTACCACGCAATTGATGTAACTGAGATAAACCAAATCTTTCAGCCCCTTCTATAACTATAACAGTAGCATCAGGAACATCTATACCCACTTCTATGACTGTAGTTGATGCTAGTATATTAATTTCACCCTTCTTAAACTTATCCATAACTTCGTACTTTTCTTCGGGTGTCATCTTACCGTGAAGCATACCAACTTTATATTCTGGAAATACATCATTTGACAAATGTTCATACGCCTCAACTAAAGATTTAAGATCCGTCAGATCCTCACTATCCTCTATTATGGGATAAATGAAATACGCTTTGAAACCTTTTTTTAGCTCCTCTCTAACCTTCTCGTAAACCAGTCTTGTATCAATATCCTTATACCAATTTGTAATTATTTTTTTCCTACCATACGGCATTTCATCTATAACGCTCAAATCAAGATTTCCATAAAGTGTCATAGTCAAAGTCCTAGGTATAGGTGTAGCAGTCATAACAAGGACATCAGGATGAAATCCTTTATTTACCAATTTTGCTCTCTGCTCAACACCAAATCTGTGCTGTTCATCTATTACAACAAGCCCAAGATTCTTAAAAACTACATCATCTTGAAACAAAGCATGAGTTCCTATTACTATATGAGATCTTCCATACTCCATTTCAAAGTTTAGTAGTCTTCTAGTCTGACTCGATAATCCACCTTTCAAAATTCTCACATTTATGTTGTGATATTTAGCAAACTTGCTAAGTAAGTTTGATATGTTTATGTAATGTTGTACTGCTAAAACCTCGGTTGGTACCATAAGAGCACTTTGATAACCATTATCCACAGCAACAAGCATAGCATACAAACCAACTATAGTCTTACCCGATCCTACATCCCCCTGTATAAGTCTATGCATAACCTTGTTTGATAACATATCTCTCTTTATCTCTTCAATAACTCTAATCTGCGCACTTGTAAGTTCAAAAGGTAGTGAAGACACAAATTCATCTGCCAACTTTGTCGATCTGTACCTACTACCTTTATCCACTTTCTTTTCTTCAACCCTACTATACTCTATAACTAAGTTCATCTTCATAAATTCATAATATACAAAGTTCCTTCTAGCAATGCTTATATGTTCCATCTTTTGAGGTTTGTGTAGTATCTTTATAACTTTACCTAAAGACATAAGATTTCTACCTTCCATTACATACTCCGGCAATTCATCATCTATCTTATCTGCAAACTCATCAACTATGATATGTATAGTTTTCCTTACAGTTCTTTGCCTAACACCCTCCGTTGATGAATATATAGGTAAAACAACTCCAAATTCATCCTTCTTGTACCCTTGGTTACCAAGTTCAGCATAATCAAAAGTAGCACTCTGTAATCTATTATACTTGTACTCCCAAATCCCTGTTATTATATACCTAACCCCTACCTTCAAAACATTCGCTAAAAATTCCCTATTGTAACAAACAAGCTCTGCTTTTATTTCACCATCAGTTACTATAATTTTCAATATTTTTCTATCACTAACCTTCACATACTCATAATCTATAACCTCAGCTATCACAGTACCATTAACTTTACCATTCAAAGACTTGTATATATCTCTCATTATATCTGAAAAATTTTTTAGTTCTGTTCTATCTTCATACCTAATAGGAAAGTACGTTAATACATCAAAAACTGTGTATAACTTAAGCCTATATAGCAATTTCTTCCTAGCAGTAGTTAATGATCTTATTTTAAGATCTTTTATATGTATCTTTTTCGTTTCCTCAAGAAGCATATTATCTGATTTTAAAAATATTTCAAAAACTCTTTCTATTAAGTTTAGAAAGTCTTATCCTGTTGTACCTCTGAATCATAACAAAAGGTATATTCGCAACTACACAATAAAGTACCATAACTACCATCGCTTCAATAAAATTATTCCATACAAAACTTATAGGTAAGAAAAGAAAAGGTAATAAATGAGATAGTTCAGCTCTACAAGTTTCTGTGATAAACCTTGAAATATACTCCTTATCTCTCGATAGAAATTTCTTCTTATTAAATGGATTTATACTCAGCAATTCTCCTGCTTCTGGCAACCTATCCTTCCAGAGCTTTATCAAAAACACTTTCTCATATAACTTACCATTAAACTCCCAAAACCTTTCCTTAAACAAGGGATTATTACCAGTATAGAAAGATTTCGGAATGAAGTGTACTAAATACCCTGAAAAAAAGTGAACAGAAATCCAAAAAACAGAATTAACAATAATCATAAATACTAAAAACCATATATCAAAATTCATCTTATCACTACCTCTCTACCTCTCCACTTAACCTTCCTACCTGTCTTGAGAAAGTAAAACGATCTTATAAGTATAAACAAAAAAAACCACCCAAAAACTACAGAAATCCAAGAGAAAAATTCAAAATTACCAACTTTCCTAGAAACTAAAAACATAATAAAACTGTAAGTAAGATACATAAAAGCAAAATATTCAAATTGCCCTAAAAAAATAGACAGAAATCCATATATCGTTATATTTACAACAAAAGCAATTAAGCCAAAAATCAAAATCAGATTCCAAAGATCAGTTGATTTAGCACCGAGAGACATATTCTTAGTCCAACCATCAATGAGATTTTTTACCCCATCTCCATACATACGAAAAAAAACAAGTTTGTTATTGGGGATTGAATATATTTTTATGTTGTTATTCTCAAACCTCTTACCAAGCTCAATATCCTCAACTACCCTATCAAAAACAGATAAATGTCCCCCTACTCTAAAATAATCGTTCCTTTTAACAATTAGGAATGGACCAAAATATCCTCCCTTAGTATTAAAGGGACAACAAAATCTACCTACACTTAAACCTACTATTGCTATTATGTTAAAGTACATAGAGAGTTTTTCATAGAAACTTAATGTTAAGTGATAAGGTTGTATCGTTAAAAGTCCATCTTTCGGAACATTCGATAACACATAATCAAAAGCACCATCTGAGAAAAAAACATCAGCATCTAAAAAAAGCAAATACTCTCCACTTGACTTACTTGCTCCTACATAACAAGCTATACTCTTACCACTCAATTCAGAATAGAATTCCTTGACTTTTAAAACTTTAACCCCAAAAGATTTTGATACTTCGTAAGTGTTATCTTCAGAGTCATCATCAACTACTATAATCTCTTTAAACCCCTCACTAACCAGAATTTTCAAAAGTCTTGTAATCCTATTCTCCTCATTCCTAGCTGGTATTATCACAGAAATATCTTTCTTATCAACCCTGATTCTGTCAAAATCAATTTTTCTGTAAAAGAAATTAATAAACCTGAACAATACCACTAACGAGATAACAAGACCTAAAACACTACCAACTAAAAATAATACAAAAACCATCTCCATTACTATGTATAAATATACATCGATTCCATGAATTTCAACAAATTAAGCTGCTAACTATAAAAAAATTCCTTGAGCTAACCAAAAGTAAAAAAACCAAACAATCAAAAAATACACATTTAAAATTATAACATTACACATAGTACAAACTTTAGAATTTTATTTACTTATTATTCCGAATATCGTTTATTATATTTATGTTATGGTAAAAAAGGTATTTCTCCTCACAGTTTTTATACTTCTTTTCATTCTAAACGACAAACTACTATCATACAATACTCCAAAATATCAAGAAATATTAACTCCAAGCAGTGAAGGAATTTCTGTTGTTTTCACTCCTTTTAACAGTTATTCATTCTCCCTTTTCAATGCTCCACAATCATTCAACATACCTAATAACTACTCTCTAGGGTTATTTCTAGGAAACTTTGCAACAGAAACTATATTCTCTATATCGGGACACATCAACATTTTAGGATATCCTATCCTATTAGGTTTATCATCTCTGAACAGTCAATCAGAAGTATACAGTAAAGATTTCAATTACCTAGGTAATTACAACCAAAATTTCATACTACTTGGTATAGGAACAAAATTAAGTAATATTTTGTTATACGAATTCGGAAATATCGATTTGGGAATATCTATTTTAGGATCACTAGACATATACTCCTTTCCAACTGGCATCTTTTATTACGATTCATACATACTTGAGGGATACTTCATACCACTAATAGGTGCTACCTTAAAAACATACTACAATGTTGACATATCTCTATCTCAACTTTTTTTCATCGGTGGATTACTAGAAAGTACATCTTTAGGCTTCAGTTCTAAATTAGGTATTAGATACTATCTTCTATCACTATTCAGCAAAGACAAAAATATTTATAAATACCTAGTTATCTACCCATATATTTCATACACTTATCTGACTTCTGTAACTACAAAGTTTCAAGTAAATAGTTACAATAATTTCAGATACGGGGTAGGCTTAAATTCAGAAGTACTTGATAACTTTAAACTATCTTTTGGTATTGATAACAAGGGATGGTCTTTCTCTCTTGTTTTGACATTTTTCAGTTCACCAATATCAATAGGAAATATAAGTCACGATAGTAGTCAACAATATCTAGATTTAGTACCTTCACTCTATTTAGTATTCAACGAAGCAACAATCAATCAAATTGTAGGTATATCTCCTGACAAGGAAGAAGTCGAAAGAGGTATTGTGGAATTCGAAAAAGGTAACTTTACAAATGCAAACAAATATTTCGATAAAGCATTACGTATAAATCCATCAAATGAAGTAGCAATAATATACAAAAGAAAACTTATGCTTTGGCTTGAAAGTAACGAAATATTAACTAAAGAACAACAAGAATACATAAAAACCCTATTAACAAGAGCAAACATTCTAAGATTACAAAGCAAATATGGAGAAGCAATTAAAGAATACAAAAAAGTACTTGAGATAAATCCCTATAACAAAGAAGCAAACGACGGAATAAAGCAAATTGAAGCTATAGTATCAGAAGAGATTAACAAAAACTACAGAGAGGCCCTAAATTTATATTCAAATAACGAGCTTATAGAAGCTAAAAAAGTTATAAATAGAAATCTTGATTTAAATCCATTTCACGAACCTTCAATAAACTTATCCAAGGAGATAGACGACAGAATACAAACAGAAACCACCAAGAAACTCGAACTTGAGCAGAGAAAATCTTTGTCTTACTCACTATACTCGCAAGGTATGAAAGAATTTTCAGTCCATAACTTCAACAAAGCACTTGAACTTTTCAATAAAGCACTAGAAATTTACCCTCAAAACAAAGATGCTGAAGATGCGATTAAGAAAACATTAAGTGAAATTGAAGCATCCTCAAAGATACAAGAAAATAAATCAAGATCAGATTCTCTCGTGGCTGAAGGTTTAAAACTAAAAAGCGAAGGAAAATACTGGGAAGCTATATCCAAATTTAGAGAAGCAATCAGATTTTACAGAAACAATGAAATCGCTAAAATTGAATTAAGCAATACAACTGAAACGATAAGGGCTGAAGCTAAGAAACTGGAAAGTGAAGGAGATGAACTTTTCATCAACGGCAAAATACCATCTGCCATATCCAAATGGAATACCGCTATATCACTTTTGAAAGATCTACCTGAAGCAGTCATACTCAAGCAAAAAGTAGATTCTAAAATAACAGAACTTAAAGCTAATATAGATATAAAGATAGCAAACGCCAAAGAACTTCTAAAAAGCGGAGACTTTACAAATGCTATAAAAACTATAAATACCGTTATCAAACTTGAACCAACAAACAAACAGGCTATCGAAATATACAATCAAGCTAAAAAAATATTTGACGCTTATGTAGATAACCAATACTCCGAAGGATTAAAAGCGTACGAAAACGGAGAATATAAAAAATCTTTCAACATATTTGACGAACTTGTAAGTTTCGTACCAGAGGACGATAGGAGATTTCCTAAAATAAAAATTTACTACAATGACTCGAAACAAAAACTTAATCAAATAGAGTTAAGCAGAAGAATAGAAGAAAAAATAAGAGAAGCAGATGCATTACTGGTAAACTACGACTACGAAGGTGCTAAAAAAGTTTTACAAGAAGCTTTAAAAATTGATCCAAACAATTCAGAAATAAGTAAAAGAATAAAAGAAATTGAAACAAAAGCTAAAGAAACACAGTTAAGAGACGAAGCAAACTTATTACTAAGCACAGGACTAAAAGAAATTAGAAGAAAAAACTACAATGAAGGTATTTCAAAACTCAAGGAGTCAAGAAACAGATTTTTATCCTTAGGGGATGATATATCTATTATTGATAATTACATAAAGAACGCAGAAGAAGAATTTAACCTTGAGAAAAATACAAGCTTCATAGAAGGTAAAAAAGCTTACGAGAAAGGTGAATACCTCAAATCAAAACAACTACTTGAAATTGCACTTAAAAATAATCCAAATTCCTCTGAAATCAAGCTACTCTTAACAGAAGTTAATAATAAACTAAAGATGATTGAAAAAGATATATTAGATCAAGCAGACAACAATTTTAGACTAGGAGAATATAACAAAGCACTCGAAGATTATAATACACTTTCAAAGATATCACCAGATAATCCACTTTATAAATTCATGATTGAAACCATACAAAAAATAAAAGATGACCTTAACGAAGTAAGAAATCTATTCCAAGTAGGAGAATATTCAGATGCATTAGACATAATAGATGATCTTTTGGCTTTAAATCCTAAAGACCCTAATCTACAGAGTTTGAAAGAAAGCATTCTCGAGAAGTTATATGCAAAAGTTTCTACATTAAGAAACGAAGCAGATGATCTTATAAAGAGAGAAGATTACAAAAAAGCAATTAATAGATTAAAAGCAATACTTAAATATTTCCCTGACGATGCTGATGCAAAAATCAAATTATCCCTAGCACAGAGTAGATTGAATGACAGAATTTCTAAGAATTTTACTCTCGGCAGAAATGCTTATAATTCAGGTAACTACAAAGAAGCAATCAGAATATTGCTTTTGGTATTAGATGATGATCCTAACAACACGAATGCCAGAAACCTTCTTAATGACGCTAGGATAAAGTATAATTCTATCATCTTAAGAGATACCGAAAAGATACAGAGAGAAATAGCATCTCTTATGTCAAAAGGAGTTGAAGAGTATAGGAAAGGAAACATAAGTAAGGCAATAGAAAACTGGCAGAAAATTCTTGATATAGACCCAAGCAATGAACAAGCGAGGAAATATATAGCAAGAGCCAAACTTGGCAAATAGGGGATGGTCGGATTTGAACCGACGAATAGCGGTTTTGCAGACCGCCGCCTTAGGCCCCTTGGCTACATCCCCAAAACTACAAACTTACCTAATTCCATTTTAAATCATAGTACATCTTGATTTCTACTAATTGTGAAACCGACAGAATTTTAACAGTTTGGTAATCCCAAATATTCATTCTTGAATGTATGTTTATACTATTTAGATAATTACTTACATGCTTAACGTTGTAAGGTTTAGTGATTTTTCGAAAAACACCTTACTTGAGATCAGTTATAAAGTTTTTGATCTTACCATTATGAGTTCCCAATAGTCCTTTGAAGTCATGTTTGGAAATGATGCGAGAAACATTATAAAAGATTTACCCCTAGCTAAGGTAACACTCTACAGTCACAAAAACACATAAGCTACCCTTAAAAAGAACAAATTGTTGGAGTAATGATTTTATTTTCACAAAAGGATTTTCTTTACCAAAATTTAACGACGGGACGAAAAATCCTAACTAATATGAGACCGAAAATATTTCTAAAAATACCTCTACTTTATGAAAATATCTTAATATTCTTTTACCTATACCTAAAAATAGCATATACCTAAGTAATATATCTGTTTTTCCAGAATACGGAGGGAAAAGTATAGGAAGAGAAATGCTAAAATATGTTTCCAATTATACTAAGTAAAGTTATTCTAGACGAGCGTTGAAAATAATGTAGCTTCAAGACTTTATGAAAAGTAAAGAGCTCATACAAAGCCAGTTAAGATTAATGAGTATACCTTCTGTTTTTATAGGATGGAAAAGGATGTATAGTATGTTATTTTAACTTGAAATAATCCGAAAGATCTGTCAAAAGTTTATTTTATAATATACCAAATTTAAACAGCTTGTAGAATTTTTAGTTTTGAAAGTATATGTAAATATATATGAGTATGAGTAAGTTAATATTCCTAACTCAGCATGTAGAAGCAAAATCAGAGGTCAAGGATCCTGAGAAACACTTAAGAGATATAGGAAAAAGGTTTGTCTCTTCTTGATGATCCTCCAAGTTGGGCTAAAAGACTTGAAATTGAGGATAAAATCATAATTGTAGGACATCTACCTTATCTCTCAAAACTCGCTTCACTACTCATCGTAGGCAGTTAAGATATTGAAATAGTAAAGTTTAGACATTCATCTTGCTTTACCAAAGAAGATAAGTTCCGGATATCTTTGTTTATAACACCTGATGCCGATATTTAGCAAAGTTTGATGTTTTACACTGATACACAAATTTTATGTCTCACGCAACGCAAATCAATATCCTATTTATCTTCATCTATCGAAGTACATTAGATTAATATTTACAGATTCACTTTCAATCTCAACATGCTATTCAATAATTCCTTCTTCTCTTCTAAATCCTTTGACTATACCTCTTTTAGAAGACTGTATGAATTTGGATATATACTCTATATTTGCATCGTTTGGAAATAATTCGAGTATTTTCTGACTAGCTTCTCTTATTGTGTATTCCGATTTGTATATTATCCTATATGCTTCTTTTATTCTGTTTCTTTCTTCTGGGCTAAAACTTCTTCTTCTAAGTCCCACAGAATTTATACCAACTACTTCTGCTGGTATTCCAACAGCCATAGTAAAAGGAGGTATATCTTGAGTAACCTTTGTTAAAGCACCTACCATAACGTATTTACCAATCCTAGTGTGCTGATGTAATCCTATAAGAGCTGAAATAAATGCCCCATCTTCTACTACAGAAAAACCCGCAAGCTGACAATTATTCACCAAAACAACCTCATTCCCAACAATTACATCATGAGCTATATGTGAACCAACCATGATCAAGCATTTATCACCAACTTTAGTCCTGCTATCCTTTGAAGTAGGTTTATGTATAGTAACAAATTCTCTTATTGTATTGTGATTACCTATTTCTATAGGTCCAACTTCCTCACCACCATACTTAAGATCTTGAGGAGAAGTACCTATTATTGTATAAGGTCCTATTCTGTTTCCAATACCTATCAAAACATTCCCATATATACAGCTACCAGCATCTATAGTAGTACCATCCCCTATTTTAACATTACCTTTTATAACAACATTAGGTCCAATTTCCACCTCAGACCCGATCTCTACTTCACCTTCAATTATTGCTGTATGATGAACTCTTGGCATACTACTACTCCAACGACTTTTAGTTTATAAGACTGTCAGCGATTAATACAATTTATTTTCATACTTAAAAATAAAACGTAAATACCACACAAATTACTATTTCATCTACGAAATAGGTTAGTGAAATTTAGACAAGACCCACCTGTATTAATCTGGAAGCATGATAACAAAAATACAAAACTTTGAGTAGGCCATAAATTATATCCTGTGATACTTTTATAAAACTACACAGATTTATACAAATTTATTTTGAATTTTGTCCTAAAGAATTTAGATTTTAATTGATAGCTACTTCAGAGTTTGAAATGTCATGTTGATGTTATATATAATAATTTTGCTTGGGGGTGTGGCGGAATGGCAGACGCGGGGGACTTAAAATCCCCTGGGTGAAAGCCCGTGAGGGTTCGAGTCCCTCCATCCCCATTCTAGGCCTGTAGCTCTAATTGGCCAGAGCGCCGGACTCCAAATCCGGAGGTTGTGGGTTCGAGCCCCACCAGGCCTGAATACAAAAGGTAAGGATTCTTGTATGAAGACAATAGTAAAGTTTTTTAAAGATGTAGCTGAAGAAATGAAGAAGGTTTCTTGGCCACCAAAAGAAGAGGTTATATCATCTTCATGGGTCGTAATAGTCTTTATAATAATACTTTCAATAATACTAGGAATTGTTGATTTTATCTCCTCAACAATAGTTGGTCTCATTCTTAAGTAAAGGGTAAAATTTATGAGTAGAGCCTGGTACGTACTACATACTATCTCAGGATTTGAAAAAAGCGTAGTCGAGAAGATAAAAAGTATCTCTGAAAAAGATGAAAATATAAGGAGAATTATAGCTAACATTAAAATACTAACTGAAAATATCGAAACCAAAGGAAAAAATGACAAGAAAATAATCAAGCAACAAAGAATATTTCCAGGATACGTACTAATGGAGTTGGATCTTCCTACGGAAGAAAAAAGCTTGGAATATTTTCTAAGGACTATAAAAAACATCCGTGGAGTCATAGGTTTCCTAGGATCTCAAAAAGACAAAACAGGTGTAAGTTCTTTCAAAGTCCCTCCAAAACCTCTATCAATAGAAGAAGTGAGATCTATATTTGAAAGGACTGGTGAATTCAAGAGCAGAGCATTTGTTGATTTATCATCTTCATTCGAAGTAGGCAACCAAGTAAGAATAATAGATGGGCCTTTCAAAGGACTCGTCGGAACTGTTGTTGAGGTATATCCTGATAAATATAAACTTAAAGTCAATGTCACAATATTTAACAGAGAAACTCCATTAAACGTTAATTTTGATCAAGCAGAAAGAATATAAATCCATATGGATAAACACATGATATCTTCATCATCTTTACCTAAGATAAATGCTTCCAAAGCAGCACTCGAGTATATAAAAAACGGGATGATTGTTGGCCTAGGTAGCGGTACTACAGTTCAAGAATTCATTAAACTCTTGGGAGAAAGAGTAAGAGACGGTCTTGATGTAGTATGTGTCACAACATCTTATGCTTCTAGAATGCTCGCTATACAAAACGGTATCTTAGTTACAGATACAGATGCAGTTGATAGAATAGATATAGCAATAGATGGAGCAGATAAAGCAAATAAACAAGCACTCCTTAAAGGCGGAGGTGGAGCATTAACAAGAGAAAAGATAATTGACTACAACGCAAACGAGTTTATAGTGATAGTTGATGAAACTAAAATAGTTGACGGTGTACTAGAAGGTATTGTAAACATGGAAGTTTTACCATTCGCAGCACCAATAGTTATGAGAGAGTTGAAAGACTATAACCCCGTACTAAGAGTTGGTAAAGGTAAGCTAGGTCCTGTAGTAAGTGACAACGGAAACTTCTTACTTGAATGCTATATGAAACTTGAAAACCCCAGAGAAACTGAAAAATGGCTTAAGAGTATACCTGGTATAATTGAAAACGGTATATTCACAAAATTTTCTACTATAATAGTCGGTACAGAAACAGGTTGGTATAGATTCATATAGACTTGATTAAACAATCCCACTTCTTTATATTATTAACTATGGTTAAAGTAGGTATAGTTTCAGGAAGTGTAGTACTCTCAAGGGTTATAGGTATTGTTTTAATATCAAAAGGATATTATGTCAACCACATATTCCCTGATAGCATTGACAATAATAAAAATTTTGACGTTTTTATTTTAGACTTTGACGGAATTAAAAAACTTAACTCTTACAATATTTCTGAAATAATTGATAAAATAACCTTATTAAAAAAACATTTAATCTTAATAACCTCTGAGAAAGAAATATCAAAATTAAAAGAATTCCTATCAAAAGGAATAATAGGTATAGTTGACAGTTCTCTAAAAACAGAAGATATATCCGAAAGAATCTATGAAATATTACAAACACTACCTTTAGTAGATGATGATAAGAGAAAACACTACAGAGTAAAAGTTGATTACGGTATCTTGAAAGTAGAAATCTTGCCTAATAAAATCATTGAAGGTAAGATATTTGATATAAGTGCAGGTGGAGTAAGTGCCAACTTTAGTACAGAAGAAGAGGCAAATATGTTTATAAATAATAAATCATACCCCTGTGAGGTGATATTCGGCAACATAGTCATAAAAACAAAGATATTCCTGGTAAGAAGAGATAGATTGTTCTGCGGATTTAAGTTTTTCGGTCTTGACTATAAACAGCTCATAAGACTTTCGGAATTTATTTACCACAGCATAATAGAAGCAACATATAGCAACCAAGTTTTATCAAATAGTTTTAGACAGTAAGAGCAGGTGTGGTTATGGGAAGAGATATAGAGTTTTTCAAAATGTTTCTAGGAATGGGAAATTATAACGTTGTCAGACCTAACGTACACTGGATACCTCATACTGACATATACGAATTCATAGATAAGTTTATCATTATCGTAGAAATTCCTGGAGTCGACAAAAATGATGTTGACATAACTCTAAAAGATGGTTTTTTAAGGATATCTGGAGTACGAAAAGAAATACACAACGAAAACAGAGTTAAAATACACCAAATGGAAATAAGCTATGGATATTTCGAAAAATTAGTAGAAGTTGGAGACATAAATGAAAAAAATATAAAAGCAGACCTTAAAGATGGTCTTTTAGTTATAACAATAAAGAAAAGCTGAGGTTATGAATATGGATATTATAAATAGAATATTTGCTTTAAATAATCCTTATGATAACAGTGAAATAGACAACAACATAGGAAACCTTCTAGAGAATGATGAAAACCAAAACAAGTCAAACAAAAGTTATCCGAAAACTATCCCCATAGTACCACTGAGAAACATGGTTCTATTTCCAGGGATAGTAACTCCACTCTCTATAGGTAGAAAACGCTCATTAAATGCTATTGAAGAAGCACTTGTAAAGGATAAAATAGTAGGTTTTGTAACCCAGAAATCCAAAGATGTTGAAGATCCAAAAGCTGATGACATGTACACTGTTGGTGTTTTGGCAAATATATTCAAGGTATTCAGATCACCAGATGGTAGTATAAATGTTGTTGTTAGATCCGAAAAAAGGTTTAAAATAGTTGAAATAGAAAGTTATGACCCATACATAAGAGCAAATGTTGAATACTTAGAGATGGAAATAACTAAAGATAACAATATCGAGGTTTACGTAAAGACTATAAAAGACATGGCAATATCTCTTATTCATCTCGTACCTGAGACCCCACCTGACGCAGAAATGATTATACAAAACATTGATCAACCTGACATACTAGCATATTTTGTAGCCTCAGGAGTAAACGCAACAATAGAAGAAAAACAAAAAATGCTAGAAGAAAACTCGTTGAAAGAATTACTAAAATCAATAGTAAACCACCTAGGTAGAGATTTGGAGTTAGCCAAAATCAGCAAAGAGATACAAGAAAAAGTAAAAAGTGATGTAGAAAAGGCACAAAAAGAGTATTTCTTAAGACAACAACTAAAAACAATCCAAAAAGAACTCGGTGAACTTAGTGATCAAGAAAAAGACATTCAAGAGTTAAGAAACAAACTAGAAAAGAAAAAGATGAGTGAAGAAGCCAAGAAAGTTGCTACTGAACAAATAGATAGACTTTCAAAAATACCGGTAATGTCGCCAGAATACACTGTAACTAGAAACTACGTCGATTTAATACTTGATTTACCTTGGAACGAATATACAGAAGACAACCTTGACATAAGTTATGCCGAGAAAGTATTAAACGAAGATCACTATGACCTTGAAAAGGTAAAGAAACGAATACTTGAATATCTATCGGTTATGAAACTTAAGGGTGGTAGTGTCAAAGGACCTATACTATGCTTCTACGGTCCACCAGGTGTCGGTAAAACCTCTTTAGGTAGATCAATAGCCAAAGCATTAGGTAGAAAATTTATAAGAATCTCGCTAGGTGGAGTTAGAGACGAAGCTGAAATAAGAGGACATAGGAGAACCTATGTGGGAGCTCTACCAGGTAGAATAATACAAGGCCTAAAGAAAGCAGGATCTTCAAATCCTGTTTTCATGCTTGATGAAATAGACAAATTAGCTTCCGACTTTAGAGGTGATCCAGCATCAGCATTACTTGAAGTACTCGATCCTGAGCAGAATAACGCTTTTAGCGATCATTATCTAGAGATACCTTACGACCTATCAAGGGTTTTGTTTATAACAACAGCAAATTCACTTAACACTATACCATGGCCACTACTGGATAGAATGGAAGTTATAAATATACCAGGATATACTGAACATGAAAAGAAAATGATAGCAATTAACTATATAATACCTAGACAACAAAAGGAAAACGGCTTAGAAGAATACAAAATCACCATAACCGACAAAGGATTAGGAAAAGTTATAAATGACTATACAAAAGAAGCAGGGGTAAGAGAACTCGAGAGAAATATTGGATCAATAATGAGATCAATCGCAACAGAAATAGTTAAAAACAACAATACGTACTCAAAAGACCAAGAAATAATAATTGACGAACAAAAAGTAAGAGAATATTTAGGAGCAGAGAAATTTATACCTGAAATAAATGATATGACAGAAAAGCCAGGAGTTGCTATAGGGCTTGCCTGGACCCCTGTAGGTGGAGAAATACTGTTCATAGAAAGTATAGCAATGAAAGGTAGAGGAAATTTAATACTTACAGGATCACTTGGAAACGTTATGAAAGAATCTGCATCAATAGCATTTAGCTACATCAAATCCAATGCCCAAAATCTTGGTATTCCCACATATATATTTAAAGAATACGATTTACATATCCACATACCCTCAGGTGCTATACCTAAAGATGGCCCTTCGGCTGGTATAACACTACTCGTATCAATTGTATCATTGTTAACTCAAAAACGTGTAAAAGACAATATTGCCATGACAGGCGAATTGTCTTTAAGAGGATTAATCTTACCGGTAGGTGGTATAAGAGAAAAAATACTAGCAGCTAAAAGATATGGCATTAGAAAAGTTATCATCCCTGAAAAAAACATAAAAGATCTCGATGAAATACCAGAAGAGCAGAAAAAAGACCTTGAAATAATACCAGTAAAAAATGTGAACGACGTACTCAATATTGCATTGGAAGAAAAGCCTGTAAACGACATAAGCAAAGTATTTGAAAAATCAGCTTCCGAAGATAAGCAAATTAAAAAACAAAAAGCAGGTAAAGTTAAAGTTATTTCGGATTAAACAGTTTTTTATACTCTCCATATCCTTCTTTTTCTAGATCCTCAACGGGTATAAACCTTAATGCACAAGAATTTACACAATATCGCAAACCCGTAGGATAAGGTCCATCATCAAAAACATGTCCTAAATGCGAGTTTCCATGTTTACTTCTTATCTCAACTCTAATCATACCATAACTGGTATCAATATGATATGTAATATTACCTTCTTCAAGCGGCTTGTAGAAACTAGGCCACCCAGTCCCCGAATCAAACTTATGTACCGAAGCAAAAAGCGGCTCTCCCGACACTACATCAACATATATACCTTCACTTTTATTATTCCAATACTTATTCCTAAAGGGTAATTCAGTACGACATTCTTGAGTAACCATGTACTCTTCATCATTCAACTTAGACAAATCTTTCTTTAAAAATCTAGGATCTAATTTAAGTTTTGGTTTCTTAAAAAGATTTGAATATTGCCAATGCGTCTTTATAAACTTTTCTCTTCCAGAAAAATACTTGTACATACAGTATCTTATAGGATTATCTCTTGAAAAATTTTGATGATAATCTTCAGCTGGATAAAAGTTCTTGAAAGGTAATATTTCAGTAACAACAGGTTTTCTAAAAATATTAGAATTTTCTATCATTTCTCTTGTCTTTATTGCCAACTCCTTTTGATGTTCATTATGGTAAAATATTGCAGTTCTGTATTGCTCACCTCTATCAGAAAATTGGCCACCACTATCAGTTGGATCTATGTTCATCCAAAAAACTCCCAAGATCTCTTCGTAAGAGACAACATCACTATCAAAAGCTATCTGAACCACTTCTCTATGTCCAGTTTTACCTGTACAGACATCTTCGTAAGTTGGATATTCAAAATCTCCTCCCGAATACCCAGAAACAACACTTATAACTCCTTCAATATCTCTAAATACATCCTCTAAACACCAAAAACACCCACCAGCAAGGGTAGCAATTTCTTTATTCATATAGCCCTCAATAATAATATACTATAGAAATTTAAACTAATAGAGTCAAATTTGTCGACAATAGATAAAGTAAAATCTGTATAAAACCATTAAGACAATAACTCAAAGCTACTATTGTATTTAAAATACTTCTGCAAAATTACTGAAATCAAAAATTGCCAGCGAAGTGTTTTATAAGTATAATATACTTATGAAACTTGGCTGCGGGAAATACGAATATTTTTCATTTCTACAGAACATAGAAAATCCATCAGATGAATTCTTAAAGCACATCAACGAGTGTAGTGATTGCACGGATAGTTTTGTTGAAACAAAAATGGCAATCATGAAGATGGAGTTATCAAAATTTGAACCAATATCAAACGAACTAAGATACGGAAGAATATTACTTAGGCTCAAGGAAGGAATGCTAGAAATAATAGATGCTCTCAGTGGAACAAGATATGGAACAAGATTAGCATTTAGAGGTGAAACAATTTATCAAACAAAAAAAGAGATAGTATACGAATCAAACAAAATGAAAATATTTGTTGATTCATATGATGCTAATGAACTAATACTAAGCACTAGAATAAACAACTACGGAGAAATAACTATCCTTGACGAACACCATAACATTATAAGATCAACCAAAGGGAAAAGTGGTGTAGATATTAGGATAAAAAAAGGCAAATACATAGTAAAACATGAAGATGAAGAAATTATGTTAGAAGTACAAATGGAGGTGTAAGATGGGATTACCCACTGCTAGAAAATGGAGACCACAATCTTTTGATGAAGTAGTAGGACAAGATGAAACGGTAAAAGCTTTGAAAAGTGCTATCTCGATAGGCAAGATAGGTCAAGCATACTTATTTTCAGGACCTAGGGGCGTTGGGAAAACAACCCTAGCTAGAATCTTAGCAAAATCTTTAAATTGCGTTAATGGCCCAACTCCAACTCCTTGTGGTAAGTGCGAAAACTGCCTTGAGATAAAAGAAGGAACATCTATCGATGTAGTGGAAATAGATGGAGCATCTAACAGAAAAATAGACGATGTAAGAAATATACGAGAAGCAGTTAAATTTGTACCCGTAAAATCAAGATATAAGGTCTACATCATAGACGAAGTACATATGTTGACAGATGAAGCATTTAACGCACTACTAAAAACACTAGAAGAACCACCTCCACATACCATATTCATATTCGCAACAACAGAACCTTATAAAGTCAAATCCACCATAAGGTCAAGATGTCAGCACTTTATCCTAAAACCTTTAACAGTTGATCTCATATTCAAGCAACTCAAGAAGATATCAGAAGCAGAAGGGTACAAAATACCAGACAGTATATTAGTAAAAATAGCAAAAGCAGGTAACGGCTCAATGAGAGACTCAGAAAGTATATTCGATATGGTCATATCATATGTAGGTGAAAATATCTATAGTCCACAATCATTCCAAAATATTGACGGCGAAGAAATATCCAAACTTCTTGGAGTAATCGATACATCACATTTACAAGAAATAGTTGATTATATATCAAAAAAAGAACTATCAAAACTCCTTAGAAAAATAAACGATCTATCGTCCAAAGGATTCGATCTCAAAAAATTAGTAGAAGAACTAATAACATTCTTTAGAAATGTACTCATAGCAAAAGAATTTGGAATTGACAAAAGTCTTATAAAAGCACTTGATGAAGAAATAAAGATAATTGAAGCTTACAAAGATTCATTCCAAAAGGAAGACATTGTATTCATACAAAATACTCTCATAAGAACATACCAAGAGATGAAAACATCCATAAATGAACTTTTTCATCTAGAAAACTCTATGTTTAGAATTGTCAATCCTGATAATGTAATTACACTTTCAAAACTTTTGGAAGATGTCAGAAAAATAAGAGATCTCATAAAATCTAATTTTATTCATCAACAAAACACTGAAATGGCAAATACCTCAGGAATTGTTGATCCTGTTGATGCACTTATGGAAGAAATAGATACAACTCTGCCTACCGAAGAGTTAATAAAACAAATAATAGCAGAAAACTCGTTTGCTGGAGTAGAGAAAAAAATAAAACTAGAATTATCCGAAAATATCCTCAAGATAAAGACAAACAGTATCGTTAAAGACATGTTAGAAAAGGATATTGAAAAAATAAAACAAAAACTAAAATCCGCAATAGGTATTCAAGATGTCATAATAGATGCACAACAAACGGATCAAAAACTCTCTTCATCATCAACACAAAAACAAACACAAAAACCCCAAAATAACACTCTTGAAAATATGGTTCTTTCCTTCTTCAATGCAGAAGAAGTTAAAGTCTTTTCACAAGAACAGAAACCCAAATATCCCAAAAACAATAAAACAAAAGGGAGTTAAAAACCCCCTCAAAGCGAAACTAATCTTCAGTAGCCCAGAGTATTATACCAAAACTACCACCTAGTTGATTTCTCGTGAAGTCATCATAGAAAGCCATATCGTAAGACAATCTAATACCAAACCAACTAAACTTGAGATCAACACCCGCATTCATGATATAGTCTCGTCCTAATCTAAACTTTAGAGGCTCATTCACAAGTTGCCCCAAACCTACTCCAAAAGCACCAAACAGCGAGAATTGTTTAACTATTGGTATCCTCAAGACCATTTGCCCAAAACCAGAATACCTTAAATACGCAGATCTTAGCGAAACCTGATCAGAGTTAACATTATAATATCCACCAAATGAAAGACCAAGTATAGGCAAGAAAGAAACATGTATTTTTGTCCCTACTGGTATATTCATGTTTGTTGTATAAAAATCCATACCGTTAGGTATAAGTAAAGTACCAAAAAATTCAAGCCCTACACCAGTCCAAGCTCTCGTCATCCTAACCCACCAAGGCAATTCCTTCTTTTTCTTTTCTATTTCCTCTTGTAATTTAAGCCTTTTAGCTTTCTCTTCCTCTTCTCGTCCCTTCTCTTGCTCAAGTGTAACTATATCAGTTATAATCTGATCTTTTAGTTTAATAACGTATGGATTATCTTTAAATCTTGATCTATCTATAAAGTCTATTATCTCCTTGTACTTTCTGATTGCCAAATCATATTCCTTTAGATTTGCTAACCTTATAGCTTCTCTTATCATTGACTTTATATCAAATTCCTCTTCAAATATTTTCCCAATTAATTCCTCAAACCTCTCATTAAGCTTAGCTTCAAATCTCTTCATTTCATCTAAGTAATACAACCTTGATAACTTTATATCCTTTATCGCAGAAGACAATATATCAATAGCATTAGAATAGTTTTTCTTATTTTCAAGGTCATTAACCGTTATAATTGTTATTTCAACTTTGTTACTAAAAACTTCAATACCTAAAGGTATATAGTTTGACAAAATACTATCCCTCAAGAAGTTTGCTTCACTTTCAACCTCTTGGAAATCAACTTTAAATTCATCTATTGATTTAACAGTATCATCATAGATTCCTACCGCAGCAGACTTTTCACCCCTCAAAACTAACCTATTCGCTTGAGCTATGGCATTTGAAACTTTAGAATACAATACATTTAGCGCTATCTCTCTATATTTATCTCTGACTCTAGATCTTATCTGAGACTTACTATCATCCAAAAGTGTTGAAGCATCAACTTTTTTGAGAAAATTAGTTATAATCTTTATGCTCTCGTCAAATACACCAACTTTCGAGAAGGAATCTACTTTCGAAATAGTTTCGTCAGCTTCTTTAGAAAGAAGTATAAACTCAACTTTAGGTAAAACTTGTCTCTCTTTCGATAGGACGAAATTATATAGTTTCAGCAATTCTTGAGAATTATTAGTATACCCTGACAGGACTATTTGATCTTTTGCAACCTTAATCAAATTATACGCATCTAGGTAATTATCATTGGCTATTAAACTGTCAATAATAGAAATATTACTGTTTACCTGTTCCAAAACCTCAGTTTCACTTAACCCTGTAACCATTTGAAATGTCAAGGGTATTACGGTATCAATCTTATCTGGGAAAGAAACATTAGTATATATCGTTTTATAACCTCTCTTCAGAAGTTTCATAACAAAATTACCCAATTCAACATTCACAACCCCATCATTTTCACCATAATATTCATCATTCATATATATACTTACATTTTGAACAGGAAGGGTATTAATGAATAACTTAATCGGTGCCTCCTTCAGTTTATAAGACAAAGAGTTTTGGATGTTAGGTAGTATATAAAAGTTGGTCTTAATAGCTTTATAACCTTCTTTCTGGATGAATATAAATGATCTTCTCGCAGAGATACTCCTTAACAAAAGTCCATCTAATCCAGTCTTACCCATAACCCTACCATCTACCTTAACTACAGCATCTATGGGATCAGTAAGTATTAACAAATCTCCATAAAGAGGTGACAAATTCTGAACTATAGTATTTATTCTCGTCATTGAAGGTAAAACTGAAAAACTCGAATTGTTAAAACCAAACTCTTGAGCTAGTATATCAACTCTTGATTCTCGACCTTGCTCAAGTCTCAATGTATATGGAACAACTCCAACATTCTTACCTTGATACGATACTACAACTTCTCTACTTTGAGGAGTAACTATAAACACTGGTACTTTCTTTGGCGTAAGAGAAACTCTCAACGTAACTTTTTCGTCAGATGTTATATTAACATTAGTTCTGAATGCTTCAAAACCATTCTTAAATACAGTTATCGTATGAATACCTTTGCCCAAACTTCTTGAGTAGCTACCTGTTGTTATCACACCTTCAAGCCTTCTATTTATAACAACAAATGCACCATTATCTGCTATAATATTAACACCTGCTCCAACTCTCTCAAGGTTCACAAAGTAGTAATTAAGCTGATTAGGTTTTACTTCTATTTGAACTGTTTTTAGTAATGTAGTAGGAGACTGCTGGAATATAACATTCTTTATACCTTCTGTAAGGTTTGTATACAAAGGAGTAGTACCAACAACATTACCTTCTGCTATTATCAAACTTACACCCTTTACATTAGCATCTATATACACACCACCAGATGGCACAGGACTATCGATCTTAACGGAAGGCACTAGGCTAAAACTAAGGTTGATATTACCACCAGCTGGTACAACTACATTCGTAACAATAGTTTGAAAACCCGAAGCAGACAATATAAGAGTATATTCACCTTCACTTATCGTATTTTTACCAGGTTTGAGTTGGATGTTATCAGGTCTAACTGTTATATTTAAATCCTTGGGAGATGGTTTTACCGAGATATTAACTGTTGCCGTCCTCTTAGGATCGTAGTAATAAAACTTCCAAGCGTTGAGTAAATCAACAATATTTTCTTTAACTTGTAGTAAAACAGTATCTCTATCCCTAAGTGTTGATATAGGTATATCAATATTCTTCCTGTTAATAACTTTACCTGTCTGATCAAGATACTGAATAACTACTTTTACAACATTACCTGAAACACTATACGAAGACACTATAACACCCTTTATATCCGATATAGCACGAGTTAGAGTTGAAATAGTTGTTGGATTGAGAGCAGTTATATTTATTTTAGGTAATGGTTTTGGTACACTTGGTTTACCTTTTACCATCACCACATTCGTATTAGTTGCGTTTATCAAGTCAACTATAGAATTATACCAATCTTGAGATGCCCTAACATCAATATAAGAAAAAGGCAAAACATCAGATAAATCATTAAGAGCATATGTGGTAAGAGTATTAACAAAGTCGGTATCTTCTGCTGATAAAGGAACTTTGCCCTTAATAGGAGATTCACTCACAATCAATACATTAGCAAATGAAACATATCCTAATCCCAAAACAAACAAAATTGCTACTAAAAAGATTAAATTTGTAACTGCTTTTACATCCTTCATATACCCTCCGAGTATCTTTTATTTTTAGAATATTATAAACATTTTCAAAGTTTTTTCAATAATTTATAATAAAATACCACGCTAACCATAAGCTTCCTTACCTACCTTTGCATCTACTAAAAGTATTTAAACTCATCAGTCATAGCTTTCATCACACTAAACCACCTCAAATACATAACCCAAGGCACATTAAAGCAGCTAACTTCATCAACATTTTTCCTTACATAAGTACTAAGTATCACTTTTCTTATGAAAAGCAAGTAAAATAACTAACATCATAAGTATCCAACTAAACATAAAACGTAACTTCTAACAAAATACTTTTCACATCTGTCTTTAGATGATTCAGAAAGGAACTTTTTTATGTTTAAAACAAAAATTATTAATTTTGAGTTCATTCCATACTACTAAAGATAAATAGCATTCCCAAACAAAAACTCCTAATATTTCCCTAATTAAAACAATCAAATGTAAGAAATACCATAGGTTAAATCCATATTTTTGATAGTAAAGATCAAATTAGGATAAAATCATAACTACTATGGAAGTTAAAGTAGAAAACTCAAGAGACGGCAACCCTATAATAAAGGTAAAACTTGATAGAAGAGAGATATATCTATCATCAAGGTATTCACCCCTAGGTGAAGCCGAAAAAGTATCAAAATCGATAAACATAAAAAATGACCTAATTTTACTCACAGGAATCGGTAATCCATACCTAGCTTATGAAATATCCAAAAACAACCCAGACAAAACTGTAATAGTTATAGAACCACTTAGAGAAATATACGAAACTGTTTTATCAAACCCTTATTTCAAAAGATTATTGAGTAACAGTAATATAAAAATAGAATTGGTAGAAACCACTGAAAAACTAAAATCATTACTCTCCGATATAAGATACTTTGACTATTATATAAATCCTCAATACAAATCCCTATTTGAAATACACATGTTTGAAAAGATTATCAATGAAACGATACATAATCTAGAGATAAACAGGAATACACTAATACGCTTTGGGAGACTATGGCTTAAGAATTTTATACTTTCTTTTGAGAATTCTGTAAAAGCCAAACCTGTTAAATTACTTTTTGGAACTTTTAATGAGTTTGATGTAGTAGTTGTAGGAGCAGGACCTTCACTCGATGAAAATAAAGATATCTTAAAAAACTTGTATAGAAACTCAATAATTATATCGGTTGACACCTCTTTTAGTTACCTTATTTCGATGGGTATAATACCAGATATAGTAGTATCAGTAGATCCTCAAATGAGAAATGTAATATACAACTTAATCAAGAAAAATTATACCAATACTTTATTTGTTGTAGACACTCTCTATCCTCCAATAATATACAAATTTATTCCCTATAATAACATATTCATGTTTAACTCACCCTTGAAAGTGTGGACATTACTCAAAGATAACTTTAATCTAGATAAAGGAGATATTCTAGTTGGCGGATCTGTAATATGTAGTTCAATCGACCTTGCTAACAAGCTAGGTGCAAAAAATATAATACTCATAGGGGGGGACTTCTGTTTCCCAAACTTAAGAATATACTCTAAAGGAAATTATTACGAACTCAGCAAGTTTATAACATCAAACATCTTCAATACTTACGATCCCTGGTACATACTCTCAAAATATCCACTAATATTAAGACTGTCAAAAACTAATACTCCTGTATTCACAGATCCCAGAATGTTAACTTTCAAAGAATGGATCGAAAAATACGTTACTACAAATAATATCAAACTAATCAATACATCAAGTAATGGACTTAAAATACAATCCGAAACATCTAGCAACATAAATACAAGCACAGAAATTAGTAACTTAATAGATAACAATAACATCAACTCGGAAATAAACAAACAATCATATTTCTCTTCTAGAAGGGAAAGAATAGAAAACATAAAGAGAAATCTAATATCAATAGATATAATTCAAGGTTATGAAAATGTGATAAGATTCATACACAGATCAATCAAAGAAGTATTTAACAAATACGAGGGAAATGGCATTTATGGTGTAGTTGACACTCTCACAAAAAATGAATTTTTGAAATATCTGTTTGAGATCGGATTACAAAACATTTTATTAAGGGAATACACCGAAAAAGAATTTCTCGCTAAACTCAATGAAGATATTTTATATGTAAAGAATTTATATGAGAGAACCTATTTTTGATATTTCGTTTGGATTGAAAATACCCTTATCTGTTATTATACCGGTTATAAGATCAGATGGAGTTACATCAAATGAAGGATTCCAAACTCTTGAATCTACTGGAGCTATTAGTTGCTGTCTAAAGTACTTAACTTCATCAGGTCTTCTTTCCTCTATTGGTATTTGATCTCCGCGTTCCAGATTAAAATCAATAGTAGTATATGGAGCAACAACATAGAATGGTATCCCAAAGTGTTTACAAATTACAGCCAAGTTGAATGTGCCTATCTTATTCGCTGTATCACCATTTTTTACAATCCTATCAGCACCTACGAGTGCTATATCTATTTTCTCACTAGCAAATAGAAATGATATCATACTATCCGTAATTAAGGTAGAAGGTACATTATTTTTCATAAGCTCATACATAGTAAGTCTTGCTCCTTGTAATAAGGGCCTTGTTTCAAGGGCATAAACATGCCTTACTTTACCACTCCAAAAGCCTTTATATATAACTCCAAGAGCAGTACCAATACCACCTGTAGCAAGCATACCAGTATTACATATTGTTATCACATTTGCATTAATTGGTAATACATTTTGCCCATTTTCAGCTATTCTCAAACAAAGCTTTTTATCTTCTTCGTGAATACCTTTAGCTTCTTTTTCCAAAAGTTTAAAAGCGGTATCAAAATCTTTTGAGCGTAATAACTCTAACTTTTTTTCAAGTCTATCCAGTATGTTAAATATATTATATGCTGTTGGTCTTGCTTGTCTCAAAGAGCCCAAGATATAATCAAGTTTACTCAACGTCTTATATTGTTTTAGTCCCACACAAACCCCATATCCCGCAGCAATAGCAATGAGTGGTGCACCTCTAACAACCATCTCTTTTATAGCATACACCACATCTTCAACAGTCCTACATTCAAAGTACTTTTCTTCTTCAGGCAAATACCTCTGATCAAGTAGCGTTAAAACTCCATCATGGTACCTAATGACTTCCATCTTACAAACCTCTTAATAATCTGGCAATTTCTTCTTTCAAAAGCCACAAAAAAATAGGAATTGACTTCAAAAAATTTCTCAAATCAACCAAAACCTGTAAAATTCCTCCAACCCCTGCTATTCCTTTAACGCCTCTACTTGAAAATATGATTGAAGATTCTTTTAAAAGTTTTTTATCACCATAAGTATCACTATCTTTCTTCAAAAACTTTACAAACTTAACAATGCTAGTACCTACTATTGTTAAATCAGGTAATATTTTTCTCATAGTTTCCATTTTTTCGCTCCTATTTTTATAGCCGAATATATTATATATACCTATTATGTTAAGACTAGAATCTCTTAAAGAAGACTTAATATTTTTCTTGAACTTTAATACAATTTTCTCATTTCTTTCTATTATCAATATTCTGTAGTGGTAATCTGATATACTCCTTATCAACTTAAACACAGTAGACGGCTCCCTGATAATAGCAGTAGGCTTTGAATTTAACAATCTTGAAACAATAAACTTTGAAAACTTTGTCGAAGGAACTATTATAGTATTCTCAGGCAAAGACTTATTAAAATCGTTATCAAAAATAAAACTGTACAACAAATTTGTATCAAGCAACAGTAGAGTAAAATTCTTTTTATCCAGGAGCTTCCTAAATACCATCTCTGATATTTCTTCTTCTGTTAAAAAACTGACATTCCTTAGCCAAGCATTACTTCTCATAACAACCTCTCAAATTTTATCAACATGCTTTTCACCTAAAAGTCCCTCTGGTTTGATTAGAAGAGTAATAATAAGAATCGAATAAACAATAACATCTTTGTACGCCGAAGATATATAGCTTTCAGCAAAAACTTCAAATATACCTATCAAAAATCCCCCGACAACTGCTCCTGGAATACTACCTATTCCACCAACAACTGCGGCAGTAAAAGCCTTAACACCAGGTATAAAACCCATATCATACCTTATCATTGAGTAATAGCTTCCGTAGAAGAATCCCCCTACGGCTCCTAAAAAAGCACCAATAAAGAAAACAAGAGATATAACAACATTCACATTTATACCCATTAAACTAGCAGTATTTCTATCTTGAGATGTTGCCCTTATAGCTATGCCAAACTTACTTCTAGATAAGAAGAGTGCTAAAACTAACATTAAAATTAAAGTTATACCAGTAATTATAAGGCCTTTGTATTCAAAACCAAGTAAACTACCCTTTGGAAACAGATCAGCAATTTGGCTATATGGTATTGCATAACTACTCACAAATATGAAAACGATATTCTGTAGTATGATAGAAACACTAATAGCGCTTATAAGTGGTGTAAGCCTAGGCGAATTCCTTAAAGGTCTGTAAGCAACTAGTTCTATAACCACCCCAACTACCCCAACAAGAATCGCTGCAACTACAACGGCTAAAGGTAGCACAACTCCAAACACAGCAGTAAGAGAAGACAATAGTATAAAAACTCCAAGAGATACATACGCACCTAACATAAAAATTTCACTGTGAGCAAAATTTATCATAAACAAAATTCCATAAACCATTGTATAACCTAACGCTATAAGAGCATATATACCCCCAAGTGTTACACCGTTAAAAAACTGAGATATCAAAAGGTCCAACATAGTTGTAGTAATTATTAATATACAAAATCGAAGATTTCTAACTAAAACAACACTAAATTGATCTAATTTTCAATCAGAAACCTAACACAAACATAAGAAATCATTTCTAGGGAAATTAACTTGAAATACATAGATATTTATTATATATTTTTATTCTGAATTGGGGAGGAATTGATGAGAAACACAATAAGAGAAAAATCTTATCTTATACCCATGGTTATTGAAAACACAGGTAAAGGTGAAAGAGCATATGATTTATATTCAAGGCTACTAAAAGACAGAATAATAATTCTGGGTTCAGAGATAACTGAAGATGTAGCTAATATAATAGTAGCAGAGCTTCTTTTTTTGGAAGCTGAAGATCCAGACAAGGACATACATTTCTATATAAACAGCCCCGGAGGACTTGTAACAGCTGGACTTGCCATATACGATACAATGCAATATATAAAACCTGACATAGTTACAATATGTGTAGGACAAGCAGCATCCATGGCAGCAGTATTACTTTCTGCAGGAACAAAAGGAAAAAGATTTGCTCTACCACACTCAAGAATTATGATACATCAGCCACTAGGAGGAGCTCAAGGACAAGCAACAGATATTGAAATTCAAGCTAAAGAAATCTTGAGAATGAGGGACTTATTAAACCAAATACTAGCCAAACATACAGGACAACCAATCGAAAGAGTCAAAAAAGATACTGACAGAGACTTCTATATGTCTCCCGAAGAAGCAAGAGAATATGGAATAATTGATGAAATACTAACAAAAAGAACATAATTAGGAGAAATGTATGAAGAAAGAATTACCTATAGATCTAACAAGCAGAATATTTAACTTAGGAAATGTACAATTAGTAAGCGTAGGATACGGAGGTATAAAAAATGTATCAACTGTTGCTTGGATAACTCCTGTAGAGAAAGAACCACCACTAGTGATGATATCTCTCGATAAATCTTCCTTTACCTTCGAACTAATAGATAAATCAGGTGAGTTTGCACTCAATACTCCAACAGCAGAAATACTCGACATCGTAAAAAAAGTAGGATCTGTATCAGGAAGAGATAGAGATAAATTCAAAGAGTTTAATATCCCATTTTCAAAAGGCAAGTATACTCAAGTGCCTATACTCGACAATTGTGTAGCTAATGTTGAATTTATAGTCAAATCTATAGTACCTATGCAAAAACACGCTATGATAATGGGTGAAGCAAGAAGAGCAATTGTTGAAGAAGATCTCTTTTCAGATCATTGGTTATTAGAAGAAAAAGATATCATACTTATACATCATGCAGGTGCTAACTATTTCTGTACTACCAGATTTTTGGTTGAAATAAAGAAATAGTCTAGTATAACTTTTTAATGATACTACCATCAACATAAAAATATTTAAGCCCTAAATGCCCATTACTAATCAGTAAGTTTATTTTACTTCTAACCTCACTTTTATCTACTCCTCGAAAAATACCAAATCCCCTACTCAAATACATATCCCCCTTGCCTATAAGCATATCAACAGCTTCTTCATACTTAATATACCTACCCGACAAGTATTTACATACATCATCTTCACAGTATTTAACACTTTTCAAACTAATTCTTGAGTGGAAATAGTTCTCCAAATAAAATTTTCTATCACCCTTAAAACCTAGAAAATTCAGAAAGTCCAAATAATAATCCCTATAAAATAGGGATCTTTTTATTCTCTTTAAGAATATCTCCTCATCCTTATCAGATATCAAAAAAGTATATCCCTTTGAAGTAATGTATATAGTATCAAAAATAAACTCTTGAATACTTTTAGGTAACCTTACGTAAATTACATTCTCAAACTCCAAATCCTTCAAAAAAACTTTAAACTCAAAAGGTATAACAAAAATACCTCCACATGATTTGTACTTAGTCAATAACACTTTCCTCAAATCAAAATCAGTATATTTCATAAAAAAACTTTTCTTACCACTCTGTGTAACAAAGTTGTATATAAAATTTGCTTGATCTAAATCCCTGCACACAATAAGTAAATCATCATATTTCCCCAAGTAATACTCAAGTATATCTAGTTTGCTATCACAATATCTAACATCGATTCCAAAGTTGAAATCTGTGATTACTCTTACACTTTTTGTTGATCCTTTTACTTCTCTTAAAAATTTCCTTATAGTTTTAACAGGCAAGGAGCAAGAAACAGTTATTACTTCCTTGAAAGTAGATGATTTTATAAAATCAAAGACTCCCCTAATACTACTACGAAATATAGGTGAAAATGGGTAAAAAAATTCAGGATCAAGTATAACTATCTTAAAGTTTTTAGCATCTTCTTTGAATTGAGTAAGATTTTTAGGAGTCAAAACTTTGAAAGGAAACGAAGTTAAATTTTCAGAAATCGAGCTAGGAGTTATAATAAGAGTAGGAGAGTTAAGATCAACTAACTCTCCTATTATTGATTTTCTAATCTCCGATGGTACTATATAATTCACAAGGAATATATTCTAGAGAAGGTGCTTCAACCTTTTTGCCTGTCCGTATGTTAACTCAACTTCTTTTTTAAGCCTTCTTTTCCTTCTCCTTGACTTATCAGAAAGAAGGTGTCTCATACCTGCTTGTCTTCTTAAGATTTTACCAGTACCTGTTATTTTAAACCTTTTTTGTGCTGAAGTATTCGGTTTATTGCCCTTAGGCATATTCTACCCCTTACTCAAAAAGATGCCCTTGGAAAGATTTTAAACCTTTGTATATAGCATTACTTCCTAAATCTTCTTCAATTCTTATCAACTGATTATACTTAGCAAGCCTATCAGTCCTTGACAAAGATCCGGTTTTTATTTGTCCTGAGTTCGTTGCAACTGCAAGATCAGCTATAGTAGTATCCTCTGTTTCACCTGATCTATGAGAAATTATGTAAGTATATCCTGCTTGTTTTGCTAGCTCTATAGCATCAAGAGTTTCAGTTAGAGTACCAATCTGATTAACCTTTATAAGTATTGAATTTGCTATACCCTTCAGTATACCTTCTCTTAATATCTTAGTGTTAGTAACAAACAAATCATCGCCCACCAATTGAACTTTTTTACCAATTCTATCTGTTAACATTTTCCATCCATCCCAATCGTGTTCCGACATACCATCCTCAATCGAAATTATAGGATAGCTCTTCACCCAATCTTCAAGCAGATCAACCATTTTTTCAGAAGTAAGCTCTTTACCTTCTCCTTTGAGTACATAAACTCTTCTAGATGTATCATACAACTCACTTGACGCTAGATCAAGTGCTAAATATACATCTTTTCCTGGCTTGTATCCTGCTTTTTCAATTGCTTCAATAATAACTTCAATTGCCTGTCTATTTGAAGAAAGATTAGGGGCAAAACCACCTTCATCACCTACCCCCGTAAACAATCCTTTTGAGGATAAAACCTTTTTCAGAGCATGAAATGTCTCAGCTGCTATCCTTATGGCTTCTCTGAAGGAAGGAGCATTAGTTGGAACAACCATGAATTCTTGAAAATCAACATTACTATCTGCATGTTTTCCACCATTGAGTACATTGCACATAGGAGTTGGTAAAACCTTAGCATTGGTACCACCTATATATCTATAAAGTGGTATTTCAAGAAGATTAGAAGCTGCTTTCGCTACTGCTAGGGAGACTCCCAATATTGCATTAGCACCTAGTTTTGATTTATTAGGAGTACCATCAAGCTCTATTAACCTTTTATCAATATCAACTTGCCTAAAGACACTCATACCAACAATTTCATTCTTTATCACTTCATTAACGTTCTTAACAGCATTCAAAACACCTTTTCCGAGATATCTACTCTTATCGTTATCTCTCAATTCAACTGCTTCATTTTCTCCAGTTGAAGCACCCGATGGAACTGCCGCTCTTCCAACAATACCACTATCAAGCACAATATCAACCTCAACAGTAGGATTACCCCTTGAATCAAGTATCTCTCTACCAATGACATCAACTATAACATCAGCCATGTAAACCTCCTCATAAATTATGAATTTTATTTTAAGACTTTCAAAAATCGTTTATCAAATTCCAAAAACATAAAATCAATACAGAGGTTACTTTTACAACCTTATCGATAACATTATTCTCAAAAAAGCTACCATTTTATGGGATAATATAGTGTAAGAAGTAGCTTGAAGAAAGAAGTAAAAGTAAAGTATAACCTACAACTTTTAGCCAAGGTAGGACATAGTAAGAATTGTGAGAAGAAGATTTGAGAATTTTTTGAATAATTTATATTTAGAATACTCTTTTGCAAAAAACACTAAACTTTTCTAAAAATTCCAGAAAACAAGAGTAGACCATCTAAATCAATTTCAACCGGAATTCCTCTACAACCTAGGTAAACTCAAGAACAAACACACACTTGGATAAGAACACAAAAATTTATCACAATTACAGAAACCAAATTCCTAAAAACGAATATTGCTCAAATAATCTAAGTTTTTGATGTATATGATAATATAAATTGCTGATCATCAGGTGCTATGAATGTAAACATAGTAGCAACCCACAATTTTCTTAGATTCTTCGTTGTATCTATCCTAAGTACCTTTGAAATAGTCTGAATACTTCTACCTTCTATATTTAGAAACATCCTAATTGAATCTCCAACTTTAATCAATTTACTTATTATACCGTCGACCTCAAATCTAACACCACCAGCACTTATGTCTATTACAGGAAACTGAAGTTCTCCTGTGTTCTTAAGAGAATTAATTTTATTCTTAACATAAGCTTCAGATACTACATCACCTAAAGCACTTATGTAAAGAACATCCTTTATAGAAAACATTCTACTTGAATTTCTACAAAATATAAAACCTATTATGTCATCTATAACCCTTATAGGAATACATAAAAAACTTTTAACATTCTGTTCCAGAAATGTTGCTCTCAGTTTCTTTATTTGTTCCAAAACCTTTTCATCATTCCAAGACATTTTCCTCATATAATCTCCATAGGTTATTATGTTAAACCCTTCATATGCAGTAATATAACTCTCTAGATTTGAAGTATCTTCAACTAGAAGGGGTTTTTTAAAGTACATGCTAACTAAAGCAGATGAAGGCAAAGTCATACCTCTTTTGTAAAACACGAAGTCATACTTCTCAGCAATACTCTCTATTTCTTTTAGAACCATACTCACTATAATCTTGAGATCAGGTACATCCTTATCAAGCTCATCTTTTATATTTTTAAGTTTATCGGGAATTTCATTTCTTTCAGAAACCATAGAGTAATCAATTGGCTTTATAAATGAAATACTAATAAATAGCTTACCATACACATTTTTTCTCGGAAACTTTCTTTTAGTCCATACATCTATTTTAGTTGGCATCATAAGAAGCAAGACATTGTCTCTCCTATTCAAAACTTCAGTTTTTATATGGTAAATTTTATTTTCAAAAGGCAACTCTAATTCTATAACAGGATCATTTACCTCTATCGGATTTTGGCAATAAACTTCAAAACTATAATCACCTACATATCTTATCGAAGCCTTTGTTTTTGTATTTTGATAAATCACCTCAATTACCGCATTTATTGTTCTCAATCTTTTCAAAAAAGCAGTTATTTTTTGACTTTCAAAGATACCCTCATCAAGCATCCTTTATCTCCAAAATTTTCGGGATAAAAATATCTTTCTGAAGTCTAACATCAAACTTAATATCATACGAATATATAATTATCACCCTTTTACCAACAAACTCTCTAATTGAATCTTCGTTAATTGTTGTGTTAAACCAATCACCACCTATTTTGACTTGGTAGGCATTATATAACTTTCTAAAGTCTTCTATAACAACTACATCCTCAATAATAGGTTTATACTCCTCGTTCATAGGTTCTATTGAATACAAAAGCCTTGAATAGTTTTTATAGAAGTAATTTATACTTATCCTAACCAAAGGAATTAGCTTATCGTAAAACTTTGTATAATCTATTCTCATAAACTCTTGTATGAAGTCACTTATTTTATCTTTCATTATAACAAAACCTGCTGCTTTTTTATGACCACCAAAATTTTCAAGATGAGATGAAAGCATTTTAATAATGGAAAACACATCTCCCTTATTAAACCTAGCAGATCCCGAAAAAACATCTCCATTTCCACCATTACTCATAACAACAATAGGATAATTAACTTCACTTGATATTCTAGTCGATATAAGACTTATAACCCCCTTGTCTATATCAGTTCCAACAAAAACTCTTTCGGACTTTATTTTCTCTGAAAAAACATTCATAAACTCAGATACCACCTTTTTCCTATGATCGTTTAATTTGCTTATCTCTGAAACAAGGCTTTCAATCTTTTTTAAATCCCCTTCTATAAGTAGCTCAATAATTCTCTTAGTCTGTCCCATCCTACCAGGAGTGTTTATAAACGGAACTAGTAACATAACTAAACTTCTATAAGTAACCGCATTATCACTCATAACCTTCGAAACTACATACTTAATACTGTCAATTTCAATTTTTGATATCCTTTCTACAGCATTCTTGATAAAAAATCTGTTGTAAGATATAAAAGGCATACTGTCAGATAAAACAGATAAACCAACTATTGGACTAAAGTTATCTATATAACTCTTTATACGAGTATTCCCCAATATGTGTAAGATGAATATAAGCTTAGAAAACCTTTGACCATAGACATAAAAGTTTGGTATCATATATCTTTCATAAAGGTTTTCTAGACTGCTAAACTTCACATTAAACTTTTCACATATTCTCCTAAGATATATAAATTGATAAGTTATTTCATTTAAGTTAGGTACAATTTTGAGAGTTCTACTCAAATGTTTTTCATCTATAAAAACAAAAATCTTCTTGGAAGAGTATTTTTTTATCTCCTGTGTGTCAAATATCCTAACTCTAGGAACAAAATTTATGATATCTACAATCTCAATCTTATCATCCACATCAAATATAAAACTCAACCTTACGTCTCCATACTCTTCATATATAAGCAATCCAAGTATCAAGAAAAATACAACACCAGTTCCAGACAAATACACACCTTCTTTTTTATCCACTTTAGGATTTATAACAGCATATGCATAATCGAATATATCCTTGTTGTGTAACTCGTGATGATCTGTTATTATTACATCTATACCCATTTTTTTCGCTTTTCTAATTGCATCAACAGCAGATATACCATTATCAACAGTTATAATTAAAGAAACTTTACCATAGTAGTCCTCAACATCTTCAGGCATAATACCATAAACATCGTTACCCTCCGGAACTTCGTAAAATATCTCTGAAACAGAACCTAACCTTTTCTTCAAGTCTTCTAAAAATTTCTTCAACATAAAAGTTGCTAAAACTCCATCAGCATCCTTATCTCCAAATATAAGTATATTTTCATTTTTGCGAATACTTTTGATTATTCTATCAACAGCTTTTGGCATATCTCTAAATTCAAAAGGCGAAAAGAAAGAAGAATAATAAGGATTGAGAGTATAATAAAGATCTTCATCACTAAGCTTTTCAAACATCTTATCAAGTAATTCAACAAAATCACTACTTAATAGATTCTTATCATTCAGAAATTTTCTTATTATGTCGATCCTGTATGAATTCATACACAAATTATAAATCAAACTCTACCCTTCTCTGGAAAAATGTCGCCAAAATATCCAAAATTATTACAAATCCAGCAAGAATTATCGGTACATCACAAGAAATATCACTCTATTTGAAAAATGGTTCAAATTTTATTAATATAATAAAACAAATTTAGACAAGGAGAAACAATATGGTAACCAAAGAAGATGTTATAACCACACTAAGACAAGTGCTAGACCCTGACTTAGGAGTAGATATTGTTAAGATGGGGATGGTAGGAAACATTGACATCAAAGAAGACGAGATAACATGTGAAATAGTATTAACAACACCTGCATGTCCTGTTAAATCAAAAATTGAAGAAGATGTTAACTATGTTTTAAAGGAAAGATTTGGAGATAAGTACAAAATTAGTGTTTCTATGAATAGTAAAGTTGTTAGAGCACCTGAAAACCCAACTTACAAGACTCCCGTAAATAGAATAATAAATCTTGAAAATATAAAAGATGTAAAAAATATAGTCGCAGTTTATAGCTGCAAAGGAGGTGTAGGTAAATCAACCGTTTCAGTTAATCTAGCACTTTCTCTAGCTAAGTATGGTTCTAAGGTAGGACTACTTGATCTCGATTTACATGGTCCTAACATACCTCTTATGCTAGGATTAGTAGGACAACCCAAAATAAGAAATTCCAAAATCATACCACCAGAAATATATGGAATTAAAGTTTTATCTGTAGGGTTACTTACAGACAACTCATCACCAATAATATGGAGAGGACCTATTCAAACTACTGCAGTAAAACAACTATTTGAAGATGTTGGCTGGGGAGAACTTGACTATCTAGTACTTGACCTACCGCCAGGAACAGGTGATATACAAATAACACTTTCTCAAAATATACCAATATCAGGAATTGTTATGGTTTCAACCCCACAATTAGTAGCTGTAATAGATACTGTCAAAGGAGTTAATATGTTTGAAAAGATGGGAGTACCAATACTAGGCATGGTTTTAAATATGGCATATTACGTTTGTTTAGATTGCGGAACCAAAAACTACATTTTTCCCAAAGCAGATATAAATAACTATCTCGACAACAAAAAACTTGAAATACTCTCAGAAATACCTCTAGATCCAAAAGTAGCAGAATATAGTGACAAGGGTACTCCAATAGTAATTGAAGACGAAAATCATTACGTATCAGGAATATACATGTCATTAGCTTCAAAAGTTGCCTCGTTATTAAGCACTCATTCCATAAAAAAGTCCCTTTCTTAACGCGAAATTAGACCTCACTTTTATTATTTCTACCGATTTCTAACTCTATCCAAAACGTAATGTACGATTTTAATATTCAGAATATATCCTAACAATGCAAATACTATTAAGAAAATCAATCCGCCAGAAGAAATCAAAATCAACGAAATTATATAATTCGAAAAATCAACGAAAGAGTAAAAAAACTTGATAGAAAAGGATAAAACTAGTGATATCAAAGATAATCTAAACATTTCAGAAAAAATTATGCTTTTGTGACTAATACTATCATACTCTACTATAAAAAGATATAACGAAGATATAACATTAGCAAGCAAAAATGCTAAAGGTATTCCAACGTACGACTTAAAAACAAAAAATACAAACATATTAACCACCAAATTAACTGCAAAGTTTATTATTGAACTAAGAATAGGTATTTTCGTATTTCCCCTCGAGAAGCTTATTCTAACCAGTAGTAAAGATATTGACAAAAAGTAGATTGACAGAGAATATACCGAAAACAACTCATGCGTAAGATCAAGTGCTGAATCTAAATACTTACCTACACCTCCCAAAATAATTCCAGAGATATCCCTATACACAACTCTTACCACATCTTTACTCAAAACAAACATAAAAATGGTTATTGGTATAATTATCAAGTTCAACACTCTAATACTTTGCGAGGCGAATTTTCTAAAATCTTCAATCTTGTTTTTTGAGAAGTAATCTGAAAGAGAATTAAGTCCTACAACAGATATAGCTACTGAAAAAATACCTATAGGAACTTGCATAAGTATATAAGCATTTGTAGAAGCAGCGACAACACCTTCGTAAAAAGAACTAAAAAATCTCGATACAAGACTATTCATCTGAGTTATCATAGAAATACCTATAATAGATAAAAAGCCCATCACAAATGATTTTGTATAATCATCAATTCTAAAAATTTCTCTAATATCAAGACTAAGCCTATATACCTCAACTCTTCTTATAAGGAGCAAAATCTGAAATAAAACCATTCCAAAAGCACCCACTAAAACAGCCCAAGATAAAGAATATATACCTACAGCATTCAAAAGTACTATTACCACTATAGTAAAGATATTAGCTATAACAGGGCTGTATGCAAAACCAAAAAAATTGTTGAACTTAGCAATTTGAAAAGCAGATAGAAAAGATTGAACACTAATCATTAAAACAACTGAAGACATTATCATTATATGAAATGATGTCTCAAGAATTTTATCTTCGCTAAAACCTGGTAAAATTAACTTTGAAATAGGATATGAAAGCACGATTAGAAGTATTACAAATAAGCATGATAATAAAAATACAAATAGAAATGACTTCAAAACAAAGTACTTAAGATAATCCTGATTAGATTCTTTAAGTTTCTTATAATTAGGTATAAAAACATTGTTTATAGCACCCTCTCCAACAAAAACTCTAAATGTGTTTATTATCTGAAAAGCTCCCCAAAAAGTATCAGCAAGACCAAAGTAGAAATTAACAAGAATATTCTTAAAAAGTCCAAGACCTCTTGATAAAAGCGTACCACTTGAATTAACAATAACGTTTATAAAATAAAGCACAAATCTATTTTAAACTATATAGTATACTACAATAAATTTCAAAAGTCACTATTTAAAAAATTTAGAAATATCAATTTTCAAAGCTTAGCAAAACTTTAGGATCCTAAGAAGTGTTTAAAGTTGACAAGAAATGATTAAAATTGTTATACTATATGTTGCTTTAGGTTGGAGAGATACCCAAGCGGCCAACGGGGGTAGACTGTAAATCTACTGGCTTACGCCTTCGGAGGTTCAAATCCTCCTCTCTCCAATGTGGGGAGGTAGCTCAGTCGGTAGAGCGAGGGCCTGAAAAGCCCTGCGTCGGCGGTTCGATTCCGCCCCTTCCCAAGCAAAGGGCCTGTAGCTCAGTCGGTTAGAGCAGCTGACTCATAATCAGCGGGTCGCAGGTTCGAGTCCTGCCGGGCCCACATAAGGTATAAACAGATGAGAGTAAAAGAAATAACTCCCCAAGAAGTTTTGGATATTATCTCTACCTTAATCCAAGTTCAGAATATATATTCAAACATAACTCAGCACAAAAAAAACCTAGAAGAAAAATATCAAAAAATAGACGGCTATAAAAGAGAATTATCTAGATTACAAAGAAGCCTTCAAAAATACGAAAGCAAGAAAAAAGAATTGTTAATACAAAAACAAGTTGTAAATGATAACCTAACATCAAACAAAGAAAGACTAATTGAACTAATGCAAAGAGAAGAAGAAATAGCAAGAAATCAGAGGAGTATTGAGTCCTACAACATAGAAATTACTACAATAAGAGCAACAATAAGTACTATATCAGAAGAACTTAGAGATATAGATCAACAGATAAGCGACATAGAAGATAGATACAACCAAACAAAAACGAGATATGAAAATCTAAAAATAGAATTTCAAGCTGACGAAAAAGTACTAGAAGAAGAAACTAAAGAAGTCTCAAAAGAAATAAAAAGATTAGAAGATATACAAAAGGAGAAACTCTCAAAAATTCCTTTACATATAGCGCAACACTTCTCAAATATACTCCAAAAGAAAAGCGGTGTAGCAATAGTACCTATTAGTAAATTGGGCGAAACTAAAAAATATAAGGAAGAATACCAATATTGTACAGGATGTAACATAATATTACCTTATGTAATCATAGAAAAAATAAAGCATAAAGCAGATATTGTACAGTGTCCAAATTGTTTCAGATATTTATATGATCCATCCTGGTTTGATTAAAAGATTATAGTATAGTAGAATAAGTGTTTATGTCTACCGATGTTATTTCTTTTTGTCCTCTACTGTTGTAGTTCTCCTGAAACGTTTTACAAGAAATCATCTTCTCCAAAACAGCCATCGATACACTCATGGAACTCTCTATTAAAATCCTATTCTCAAAAGAAACTTCCCTTATGTTAGAAATTATTGATATTATCCTATCTCTCAAAGCTATAAGATGATCTCGATTAGAAGCAAATTCTATTATTCTAGACAGGTTTACCTCCCCATCTAGGTTAAGCTTTTTTGATATCCTCTTAGTAAGTTCATTTCTAATAAACTCATACCTATCTAATTCCTTGAATATTTCATCTTCCTGAAGGTTTATATCTGGTAAACTTTCAATACTTCTAGATAATAGCTTTTCTCTCTTTTCACATTCTCTCTCCAATATCAACTCAAGAAGTTTTCTCTCTTCCTCAAGAATATCAACTAATTCCTTCTCCCACATAAAAAACCTCTAATATTATCTTCGGAATATAAACTAAAGTTTAAAGTCCTATAAGAAAAACTCAAAATTAAATTTATCTCCTAAAATACTCACAAAACTATCTTACCTTGTTAAATCTATCTCCATAATTAGACTTTCCTACCAAATATTCCTTTGATAAACAATACTAAGTATTCAATACCAGAAACTACTGTAATCAATACAAGAATAAGTGTGGAATAGTAAGGAAATAACGAAAAAATCCCTAAGTTTGAAAACAACAGTTCTTTCGTAGGCTTATCAATAACCAAATTGACGATTACAAGGTAGATTTGTACGAATACCACTAATACATACTGTGTTGAAGTTTTGACCTTAGCAAAAAATGTGGTAGGAATTGGAAAACCTTTTTTGTCAGAAATAGGCTTAAGTAAACTAACTATAAAGTCTCTAACCAATATGATAAAAAAGAAATATAATGGTATCATAAGGTAGTCTATTGTCAAAATTGCAAGTAAAGTTCCTAAAACCAAAATTTTGTCAGCTATAGGATCAAGAATAAATCCAAACTTAGTCTCAACATTGTACTTCCTTGCTAAAATACCATCAAAAGCGTCAGTTAAGGCACTCAAAATAAAAAGGATTAGAGATATAAAAAAATTAACAACACCCCCACTAACTATTAACCAAAATATTATTGGTAATATCAAAATTCTAGATAAAGTAAAAGCATTCACTATGAAAATCTTAACTCTATACTGTTCTTGCATACAGATCATATCCTACTACTTTAACTATAAAACCATCAACAAAATCTCCCTTTTTAAGTTTCTTTGAAGAAACTAAATGAACTGAACCATCAACTTCAGGAGAATTATATTCTGTCCTAGCTATATAGTTATTGTCATCTAAAACAACATCAACCAACACCTTTTTAACTTTGCCAACCATTCTCTTCAAATTGTTTTGAGTTATAGATTGTTGAAGTTTTAATAATGCATTTCTTCGTCTTGTTTTTGTAGCCCTTGGTACATTATCTACCATACTATAAGCATACGTATTCTCCTCATTAGAATATGAAAAAATACCTACCCATGTAAATTTAACATCCTCTACAAACTCTTTAAGCTCATCAAAATCTTCCTTAGTCTCACCGGGAAAACCAACTATAAAGGTACTTCTTATAGCAACATCCCTTATTCTATTTCTCAATTTATTGATTAGCCTTATATAATCCTCTTTGCTACCACCCCTTCTCATAAGTTTCAAAATTCTATCGCTAGCATGCTGAAACGGAATATCTACATACTTACAAACTTTATCAATTGATGCAATAGACTCTATTATATCATCACTAACCTCTGTAGGGTATAGGTAGTGTAATCTTATCCACTCTACCCCTTGTATCTTACTTAGTCTATACAAAAGCTCAGATAACTTTGGTTTACCATACAAATCAATACCATAACTACTCGTATCTTGAGATACAAGTATAATTTCTTTTATACCGTTATCAACCAAAAATTTAACTTCATCTTCCAAACTTTCAATACTTCTACTTCTTTGCTTACCCCTTATAATGGGTATAGCACAAAAAGAACAAGTGTGATTACACCCTTCAGATATCTTAACATAAGCATAAGGTAAATCAGTATTCACAAGTCTTCTAAAATCTCTTTCAGCAAAAACTATATCTCTGTACTCCAAAGAAGTATCCAAAATTTTAGATTTACTATCACTACCTAACATTTCCACCATCATTAAGTAATCTCTTACACCAGATATGTAATCTATCTCTGGTATTTCCCTGAGCAACTCATCTCTATATCTCTCCGCTAAACAACCAAACACGACTAATTTTTGTACATTTGGTCGCTTTCTGTTTATTTCTTCCTTAATCTTTGCGTATGAAAGTATATATTCAATAGATTCTTGTTTAGCATCCTCTATAAATCCACAAGTATTTACCATAATAATATCCGCTTCTTCAGGAGTATTAGTTATAGTAGCCCCTTTTTGAGCAAGTAAATAAGAAACTCTTTCAGAATCAACTACATTCTTAGCACACCCCAGTGTTTCAATAAAAACTTTTTTACCTCTAAAATCCGACATTTCCTATAAATTTTAAAAAACTATCCTATCATTTTTCTATTTAAAAATCTATTACTCTACCAAAGTTACATTTACAAAATTTTCCCTTACCAAATTCTCCGAAATATTAGAAAATTTGAGTTTAGCAGAGAAACTCAAAAAGAATAAGTTTATAAAAAATGGATAAAATAATAGTATTCACAAATAACCTGCTCAAGAAACTTTCTAAACACATAAGTTCAAAGTATCTACCAATAAAAAGATACGACATAATGATTTACAAAGATTTAGCAGTAAGTTATACCCTCTCATTCCTCGTTATATCACTAGTAGTCTGGATAAAAGAGATATATCTAATATACATACAATACATACAAAAAGGGGCACAGTTTTGGACTACCATAAGTATATTTTTCTACAGTCTTCCATTTACTATGGCAATAACAATACCCGCAGGTATGATTATGGGAACCCTCTTGACATTTAACAAGCTATCCACCAACTTAGAAATTCTAATTTTACGAGCAAGTGGTATTAAAAAAACTAGATTATTTTTACCTGTACTTATATTCTCTATATTTGTAGCAGGATTAACCTATGTATTCTTCGATACGATATTAATAAAAGGCAATGAAATGTACCTAAGATCAATGATAAAAATGAGAATAGAAAAACCATTCATCGACATAAGTCCTGGAGAGTTTCCAAAAATAGGAGACTTCAACATAGGATTTGAAGATATACAAGGTAGCGACATGAAAGGAGTTGAAATATACCAAAAACTACAGAACTCAGAAAGAATAATCAAAGCAAGTACAGGAAGAATAATATCAACAGAAGATACTCCATATTATACTATACTACTTCATAACGGAACATATATTGAAAAATCATCCGATGGTAGCATCTTTTCATCACAGTTCAAAGAAGCAGAACTAAGGGTAGACTATGAAGTATCTTACATTCCATCATTCAATACAGAACAACAACCTAGATTGATGTCAAGATATAAAACAGAAAGAATAATAATCAATATAGCATCTCAAAATCTTGTCAAAGCTAAACTAAAGGAACTAGAAATACTGAACCAAAAAATCATGGAAGAGTACAAGAAGCTAATATACTTCCTACCTATCTACATAACATCTCTTCTAAGAGATAATGATACAAAAAACAAAAGTCATAGAGATTTGCAAAAAATAATATCTAACATTTCAGATTTAAATCTAAAGATAAAAACTATAAATACAACTCCGGAAATAGTAAACTACAATATCTTCGTTTTTGAACAGCATAAAAAAACTTCAATACCCGTATCAGCGATTGTTTATGGAATTATTGGATTTGTCTTCGGTATAATGATAAAAGTAAGAACTGGTAAAGGTGGATCTCTTATAATCGGTATAGTAGTAATACTACTCCAAACATACCTAACATTCGTAGCAGAAATACCAATAAGAAACGGAGAAATGAATCCAATAGTCGGAGCATGGTATTCAAACTTTGTATTAGGCTTGCCAGCTCTATATCTACTTATAAGAGAAAAAAAATAGAAAAACAGAGTAATCAACTAAAAATGCAAAAACCAACTAACATAGTAAAAAATATTACATACTGAATTCCGATTGAAACTTTTTTGAATGACAAAATGCTGCCACAAATGTAAATAACGTAACTAAAATTTTGATTCCAAAAATAAGAAGGGAGCATAGATGCTCCCTTTAATATCAGTTAGTATAATACCAAGTCACATTAGTAAAAACATCTGAACCAACAAACAACAGACTATATTCCCCAGTTCCATTTACCGTGTTTGTTGCAATAGAAAAATCTGAAAAGTCACCACCGTTTATGTTATTGTCATCAACTAACTTACAGCTAAATATACCACCTGTCAATGTCTTAGTCGAATATAGGTTTATAACTACAGTATTAGCTTCAACCTTCCTAGTTGAGCAAATATAACCTTGACCAGTATCTCCAAACAATCCACAACCAAATAAGAATGGATTATAACTTGAATTTGGAGTACCATTTATGACATTAGTAATTGTAGCTTTCACAAGATTATAATTCAAATTTACAGTTGTTTGGTTGGAAATTATAACATGATAAAATCCAGTTGTATCGTACTCCGAACTCCCTGAAAAACCTTGTAATTCTAGAATACCATTATTATTATCATCCTTAGCAATAATAATAAAAAAGTTGAAATTAGTATTTGTATCGATATACAACTCGTAGTTGTTTAGAGGTAAATTTATACCTTGGTAAACGTTACCTGCTAGTAATGATATAAAATACTCTAAGTCTAAAAATTTAAATTGATTAGCATCAGTACCTACCAAAGATAAATTAATCAATGTTCTCAATATGTGGAAGTTAGCAGTATTTGTTGAAGGTGTCTCAGGATCGATTGTTATGTTTGATGAACTACCACCAAAAAATCCTGTAGAGTACCATTCCACAGCAGGTTCAGAAAGATCTTTCAAAGAATTGTTATTTATATCCTTAAACATACTAACCACAATATCAGTATTAGTCATATTTGTTACAGTGTAGAATCTGACAACATAACTACTACCAGCAACACTACCAATGGACAACAAGTATAAACTAAATAATGACTGACTTGAAACAGCACTAACAGCAGGTTTAAAACCACTTGCACCATTTATGTATTCAACTTTACCTGTTATCGTATGTGGTACTAGATTAACGGGAACATTAACAGTTACAGCATCAAAAAATACATTTGTAACCTCAAGAGTACCCTCCAAATTCAAAGGTATTGGAGAATATAAAGTATTTGTTTTATCAAGAGAATTGTTATTATTTATATCATAGTATAAACCTATAGTTACATTACCTCCTGGAAAACCATCAATTTGTATAGTATGTTCATAATTAATTAAGTTTGTAGGCGTTTTTTCAACATAACTACCTGTACTTGAAAAAGCATAAACACCTATTCTAAGACCGTAGATATTGTTGCTAATACCTACCTTTAATGTCATAGTTTGGAGGTTAGGTATATTAATATCCTGAGTAACATTATTCGTTATATAAAAGGAATTCAAAGAACTTTCAACAAATGCTTCTCCAAAATCGTACTGAGCATTGTTATTGTTGTCTTTAAAAGCAATTATTTTATAAACATAAGTATTCGAAGCTATATTGATAGTGTATGAATAAGTTGAAGTATTAACTACACCATATATATAGTATTGAGTACCTACAATAGCAACAACTTTCCACTGAGGTAATGGATACCCCGTAAGTGTTCCACTAACCGTGAGTATAGGCACTACCTCAAATCCAACAGTTAGATTGGCAGTTCCAATAGTAATTTGTTTAGTAATCTTACTTTCGCCAGGATCAACGTAACCATTATTATTGTCATCTTTATAAATACCAACAGTAGCAATCCCCCAGTTTATAGGAACTTTTACAGAATAATCCCTGGGCTCTCCACTACTCGCAACTGTACCATATATGAAATTCACATTATCTTTGGTAGCAAAAGGCTTCCAACTAGATACATAGTTGATTATCTTTCCCGATATGGTAATAGTCTGCTGTTGCTGAGTCATACTATCTGTTTGATTACCAGCTGGTGCAGGCGAACAACTTGTATACAAAAACCATACACCAGCAAAGAGAAACACTAACAAAGTAAATGAAACTATCAGTCTAGTTACCCTAACCATACACAACCTCCACTAAATAAATTTCTATTAATATAGTAGGATTTTTTTCTGAGTTTTTCAAGTCAGAAATTTTTCATTACTTACGATAAATGCTTTGAAAAAGTGAAACTTGTTTTAGCTGCTTTCTTGACAGTCCGTAAACTTTGTCGAACAGACTAATAACAAAAATCTTCAAAAATCCAAACTACCAATAGAATACCTTTGTAAGATCTCATTTTTGTACTTAATGTTATATTTACCATCTGATACTAAAATTTTGCTTAATCTTCTGACCTCCTAGTAATTCTTACGTGACTAAAAAGAATGTTTTTATTAACTGTAAAGTACCATTGATAAAAGTAATTGTTTGTATAAAGCTGAAGCTTTATATTTTTATAATTAACTTATGGTAGCGGTAATTGATTATGGAGCTGGCAACATAAGAAGTATGGTTAATGCTATTATCAGGGTCGGACAGAGTGTTGGAATTCAAGTTATAGTATCTTCTGATATTGAAACTCTAAAAGAAGCAGATAAGCTAATATTACCTGGTGTAGGAGCTTTTGGTGATGTTATAATGAATCTTAAACAAAAAGGTATAGATAAACTAGTAAGGGATTGGATAAAAAAAGGCAAAAAATTTATGGGTGTTTGTGTAGGGTTACAAGTTTTATTCGAAGTAGGATACGAAAACGGAACTTACGAAGGTATAGGAATTTTCAAAGGAGAAGTTGTTAAATTCTCCAAAGCAGAACCTATACCGCACATAGGATGGAATCAAATAGAAATTGTAAATGAATCTAATTTTTTTAGAAATGAAGATAACGGTAAATTTTTCTACTTTGTCCATTCTTATTATGCAATTCCCAAAGATACCACAATAATAAACACAACTACAAACTACAATGGAGAGGTGTTCACATCATCCATTTTCGCCGACAATGTATTTGCTGTCCAATTTCATCCCGAAAAAAGTCATAAAAATGGTGAGAAAGTTTTAAAACGCTTTTTACTTGAATTTTAGTTTTTATGAGCATAAAAGAAGCTATATTGGAATTAAGAAATAGAATAAGAATAGAAGAAGTTATAGGCAGATACATAAACCTTAAAAAGTCTGGGAAAAATTACATAGCAAACTGTCCATTTCATAATGACAAGACCCCATCCTTTACAGTATCATCGGAGAAGGGATTTTATCATTGTTTTGGATGTGGCAAAAGTGGTGATATATTCACATTTGTAATGGAAATTGAAAAAATATCGTTTATGGAAGCAGTTAAAAAATTAGCTATGGAATATGGTGTTGATATAGATTCGTTTTTGTCCAAAAGTTCAAAAAGTTCAAAACTCATCTCAAATCTCAAACAGATCAATATAGAAGCACAGAAATTTTTTTCATCTTACCTAACAAAAGGAGATAAATCAAAAGAAGGAATAAAATATCTAAAAAGTAGAAAGGTAGATAGTAAAACTGCCGAAAAGTTTAAATTCGGTATGGCTCCAAATTCAAAGGATACCTTATACAGGTTTTTGAAATCGAAGTTCTTTACTGATGACACCATATTTGAGTCAAGACTAGTTGTTAACACAAGTAGTGGTCCAATAGACACGTTTAGATATAGAATCACATTACCGATTGAGAATGAGTATGGGGAGATTGTAGGTTTTGCTGGTAGAACGTTATCTAAAGATGAAAAGGCAAAATATCTAAATTTACCTGAAACCCCAATATTCAAAAAAAGAAACATTCTTTTCGGACTAAACCACGCTAGAAATTCTATAAGAGAAACAGGAAGAGTCATATTAGTAGAAGGATATTTTGATGTAATATCACTTCACAAGAACAATATAACAAATAGTTGTGGGGTTATGGGATCTGCTCTTACATTAGAGCAGCTAAGATTAATTTCAAAGATGGCAAAAGAGATTTATTTATTCTTTGATAATGATAGCGCCGGACTAAATGCTACTGAAAGAACAATTCCTTTCATAATCAATAACTCAGATTTAGAAGTAAAAATAGTAAAAACACCTTATAAAGATCCTGATGAATTTATATCATCATTTGAACACAAAACTGAAACAATAGATCAAAACCTTATAACTAAATACTCCTATAACATAATTGATTTCTTCTTGGAAGTAAACAAAGAGCAAATAAGGACATCAGATAAAAATATAAAAATGTCTTTCTTAACAAGAATGTTTTACTTTATATCTTTACTAAAAAATATCTACGATAAAGAAGAAGGCTTGAAAAAAATTGCTGAAGTTATGAAAGTTAGCGAAGTTATAATAAAATCAGAGTTTGAAAAATATCAACAGAAGCAGAAAATCATAAGTGATAATATTTCAATATCATATTCAAAATTACCTAGTTCCAGCTTAGAAATTGTAATTTCATACTTTATAAGTAAAAACAACTCCCTACTAGAAAACCTAAAAGCAGAAGTGGATATTCAAGATATAAAAGATGAAACCTCAAGAAATTATCTAAGTTTCTTAGATAACTATTTGAATAATGAAGAAATCGATGACGATAAGATCAATACTCTTTACTTGCTTCAGTCTGAAGTTGAATCAAAAGCATCCTCAATAATAAAGACCTTTTCTGAAAACCTAAAAGATGATTTTGAATTTTTGCTTACACTATACAAAATAAAAACAATAAGAGAAAAGAAAAAAGAACTTCAGAGCATCATAGAAAAAGTTTCAAAAACCTCACCAGATCAGGAACTTATCGAGGAATTACTAGAAGAAAAACAATTTCTAACTATTGAAGAGAAAAAAATAAAAGAAACTAAGAAAATAAGTTACTAAATATCGTTTTATAACTTTACTTTCATCCTTTACAAGAGAGTAATCTTTTCTCAACATTCTTCTAAACATCTTTGCCCCCTCGATGTAATCTCCAGTAGAAAACTAATTGAAACATCTTTCATAATAACTATCAGATGGTTTTATCATTAATACCTATTAGTATAGATAATAAGTTTTTCGGAATAGAAATCGATAATGTTGTTGAGATAATTAGTAGCAAAGAATTTTTCATAATTCCTAAAGTTCCTAGCTTTACTGTAGGACTTGTAAATATAAGGGGAGAAATAATACCAGTGTTCAGCTTAAAAAACATTTTGTTTGGAACTAAACAAGACATAACAGGAAATACTTTGACAAACATCATAACATGTAAAGTTAACGACAAGAAACTATGCTTACTTGTTGATAAACTTTACAAAGTTATATATGCAAGTGATGAAAATATAAAAAGCTATACAGAAAACATATGGAAAGACCTTAGATTTATAAAATTTTTCGTGGACGTAAAAGAGTTCAATGCTTTAATAGGTGTCATAGACATCCAAAACATCATAAAGTACATCGATAAAACAAATAAGGATTTTTACAAACTATCAAGGAGGTAATAATGAGGATAGAATATATAAATCCATTTATAGAAGCAACATTCGAAATTCTCTCTGAGATTCTAAAGACAGACCAAATAAAAAGAGGAGACTTATTTCTTAAGAAAGGTACATCCCCCACACACTCTGTAAGTATAATAGTTGGCGTTACTGGACCAGCAAATGGCAGAGTAATAATTGATATGGACGAAACAACAGCAATCAAGGTAGTATCTATAATGACCTCTTCTGAAATCAACTCTATCTCGCAGCTAGGGGACTATGAAAAGTCAGCATTAAGCGAGTTAGGGAACATGATAACAGGAAATGCAATAACTAGACTATATAAAAAAGGGTTTACATTTGTTCTTACTCCACCAACAGTTATTATAGGAAAAGATTACGAAATAGACACTCCACAAATAGAAACTTTAGTAGTTCCCGTAATATCACCAATAGGCCAAATTGATATAAACATAGCACTTAAAGAATCGTAGTATGTACGTAGGAATAATAAGTAGTATTTCCATAAGCGGTAACAATTTACTATCATTCCTCAAAAAGAAGGGGTTTAGTGGTAGTGTTTTATCTTCTAATCAAGTTTCTAAAGATACCATAGCAGACTTTGTAAAAAAAGCCGATATCATAATAGTGGATGTATTTCCTTCATATTTAAAAGAAACTATATCAAAAATCAAACAGCTAGATGCAAACAAAGCTATATTCGTGTTGGGTAATAATGAATCTTACACAGACTTGTTAGAAGTTCTAAAACTAGGAATCTACAAATACATAAAAAAACCATTTGATCTAGAAATACTAAACAAACTCCTCAAAGAATACCAATCAAAAGAAGAAATAAACGAAAGAAACATCAAAAAAGGATTTGCCATATATACAAGAAAAGTGAATGATATAATAACTGTCAATATTTTCGGATATTTCCAAGAAGAAATCATAAAAGAACTTAAGGAAATATTAAAAAATAATACAAAAGTAATAATATCACTAAACGGTATTAGTTCATCTAATTTAAATCCAGAAACACTAGGTAAATTGAAAGAAGTTTTACAAAGTAATACTAGCAATATAAGAATAGTACTCTTAAGAGAAAAAATCAAAAACATTTTAGTTGAAGAAGGTATAGACGAAAGTTTAATATATCCAAATGAGTTCTTAGCAGTCAAAAGCTTCTAGAGGAGGTTATAGATTATGGTAGAACAAATAAATATAGTAAAACCCGATGGTAGTAAATACAAAGCATTAGTAGTAGATGATTCTGCATTCACACTCAAACAGATTACCCAAATTCTAATGTCTGCAGGTATCGAAGTTATCGGTAACGCTCCAAGGGGAGAAGATGCTATAAGGATGTACAAAGAATTCTATCCTAATGTTGATTTTGTCACACTTGATATAACTATGCCTGACATCGATGGATTACAGGTACTAAAGGAAATCCTATCATTCGATAAGAATGCTAAAGTGATAATGGTTACCGCACTAGGAAGAGAGGACATAGTTAAGACTGCCATAATGAACGGAGCAAAAGGTTTCATCCTCAAGCCTCTTGACAGACAAAAAGTTCTCGAAAGGCTAAAAGCAATACTTGGAGCTTAATGATAGGAATAACCATAGGAGATCCTCTTGGTGTAGGGCCAGAAGTACTTATAAAATCACTACTACACCTATCTGAAGAAGAAAAAAGCAATATCATACTTATAGGCAGTATAAACTTATTCAGAAGTTGGGCTGAGTTTTACGGAATAAATTTGAAATTAGTCAATTATGCAAAAAAATCAGAAGAAGGTATAAAAGTCTTTGATGTAGGAGTTGATATAAATACCATTGATGAATTATCACTAGACATTTCAACAAAGATATCACTTTTAAGTATAGACGCTTCTATTTATCTCTTGAAAAATAAAAAAATAAAAGGAGTTGTCAATAGTCCAGTATCAAAAGAAAGAATCTCTTCCATTCTACCAAACTTCAAAGGTCATACTGGGTACTATGCTAGCAAATTCACCATAAAAAACTACAACATGGCTTTCTACAGTAACGATTTAAGAATAGTACTTTTAACAGAACATATTCCACTAAAGGATGTACCCAAATATGTATCCGAAGGTAAACTAAAAACAACTATACAAAATGCTTACAAATGGATATTAGAGTTAGAAAATAGAGAAAACATAAAGATTGGAATTTGCGGATTAAATCCTCATGCTGGTGAGGGGGGAAAAATAGGTAAAGAAGAAAAAATAATAAAAAATGTTATAGAACTTTTTGACTTCGAAATCATAGGTCCACTACCACCTGATACTGCTTTTGTTGAGTACAAAAGGGAAAAATTGGATTGTCTTATATGTATGTACCATGACCAAGGATTAATAGGATTTAAGATATTACACTTCGAAGACGGAATTAATGTTACACTAGGATTACCTTTTGTGAGAAGCAGTCCTGATCATGGGACTGCTTTTAATATAGCAAGAAAAGGAATTGCTAATCACATAAGTATGCTTAACGCCATAAGATATGCATTAGGGGTTGAATCTAAGAGCAAAAGACAATGCTAAACTTCTATTAGCATCTAACAAATCAAGTCCATTTACACCAATACTTATCCACTTAGCAGGTACGATGTTTAAACCTAGATTAAACACCCCTCTTCTATCGTTAGCAAAGAATGGATCGTAGAAAATTCTATAAGAGTAATTAGCCAACTCTGCTCTAATAAATAAAATATCAGCATATACAGACTTCTGTACTCCGAAAAATACATTCAAGTTCCAATCATATCTAGGAGTAAACGCCATTCCAAAACCAAATGTCAAATCCCAACCACCACCTATGCTAAGTCCAAAAAGTCCATTACCACCAAGTAGCATCAATGAGAATGCTATGTCATCAACTTGAGTAAACCATTGTAAATCACCATATATCCCTATACCAGATGCTATCTGATACTTTGCTGAAAATATAACAGGTAGAATTCCACCAGAAGTTGAGTAATCAACAGCAACACCTAAATTAAAGCCTTGAAATGCAATACTCAAAGCAGGAGAAAAAACAACATCTGGCAACAAAACTACTTGTCCTCCTATTCCTATCTCAAACGACTTTGATACATCTAAAGATGGATACATTATTATACCAGTTCCACCTGTCGATGCAAGATCAAAATCCTTTGAAAGAGAATACAAACTACTCGCAAAAGAAATTACAATCAAGAGTATCATTACATAGACCAATCTTTTCATAAAACCCTCCTAAATGTGAATTTAAAAGTATGTACTAAATAAATTTCAATAAAATAAATCTTCAATTCATATCCAAAATACTACAAACTAAATAAATGCTATACTTGTAAACCAATGGCCTTCTCTCAAATCAAAAGTTTTACAATCAAACCAAACACTCTACCTAAACAAAAAATCCCAAAATTAACAACATACTAAACCCACTAATTAATTTGAAATCAAGTAGAAAAGAGGATTAGATTTTTTTATACTATTTCTCGTAGGAGGAGATTATGAAAAGAGTTTTCTACTTAGGCTTAACAGTAATATTCATATTTTTAATGCTAGGATGTCCTGCTCCTAGACCAGACAAAGAGTTGGAACTTGCTAAAGAAAAACTAGAAATTGCAAAAAATGAAGAAGCGCCTGTTTTTGCTAAAGAAGACTTTACAACAGCAGAAAAAAACTATATAGACGCAACGAACCTAGTCAACCAAGGTAAAAACGAAGATGCCAAAACAAAAGCACTGATATCTATAACAAATTCCGAAAGAGCAATATTAAACACTAGAATGAGAAAAGCTCAGGAAAGTCTATCAAAATTAGAAAATCTACTAAAAGAAGCAGAATCATTAAGAATGGATGTTGTATATCCTGAGAGTTATAATAACTATACAAACTCTTATGCATTATCTATCTCACTTTATAACTCCTCAAACTATGTAGAATCTCTTAACAATTCACAAAAAACTATATCAGAAGTAGAAATAACTTTAAAGGAACTCAAGGACAAATGGAATACTGCCAGGTCAGAGCTAAATAGAGTAATATCAAGAACGGAAAGATTAAAGAAAGTAGCAAAATGGTTATCAGCTGAAGTCCAAGAAATTGAAGCAACTATAAATGAAGCTAGAAACTTACTTAACGAAGCCAAATTAGACGAAAGTATCCAAAAATCAAGAGAGGCAAACACCAAAATAGACGAAATAGTCCAAAAACTAAAACAGAAAAACGAACAAGAACTTGATAACACAGGTAAAAAGCTTAAGGAGTATAAAATAAACAGTATTTCAATAAAATTCTTATACTTTGCAAGCTCAAAAGAAATAGTATATAACGCACTAAAAAACACTGGAATCAAAATAGCGCTAGTATACGAAGAAGCAGCATCTCCAAAACAAGAAAATATTGATGTTTCAAAAATGTCAGATCAAGAGCTCAAAAGTTATAAGAACTCTTTAGAAACCGAACTATCATCAATAAAAGAAGAAATCAAAGTCCTATACTCTCAAGCACAGGAAGATTACAACAACTCAAACTACGAAGATTCATTAGAAAAACTAGACAGAATAAATCAGTTGCTTGAGGTATATTCACTAAAGTTAAACCAATTCAACATCGTAGAAAAAGAAATTGAAAAGAGAAAAGCAAAATTTGCCAAACAACCTTCTAAAAACATATATTCTGTCAAAAGTGGTGACTTCCTATCAAGGATAGCAGGCAAATTATTCAGAGGACAATATTGGTGGTGGCCAAAGATATTCACATTAAACAAAGATAAAATAACAGACCCCGATATAATCGAAGTAGGAACAGAACTAATAATACCACCAATACCCGAAGAATAAACTTCAGATGATCACAGATGAAGATATCATAAAAGAATTTTTATCCAAACAAGGTAATGCCAAAAAAGAGGCTTTTACCTTGTTATACAATAAATATCATAACTTAGTATATGATTTTGGCAGAACAATGGGTATAGATAGGGAAAACTGTGAAGATTTTGTTCAAGAAGTATTCCTAAAAGTTATAAAAAGAATAGGCAGTTTTGACATTAGAAAAAAGTTTTTCCCTTGGTTCTACTCAATAGTTAGGAACACAGCCTACGACTTTTTGAAAAAGCACAAATACCAAAACGAAAATTATAGAATAACTTCATATACAAAAAATCCTTACGAGTTTGAAATTGAACTTATCAACCAAGTAAGAGATATAGTATTAAGGTTACCTGATAGAGAAAGAGAAGTTATCTTCTTAAGATTCTACCAAAATCTTTCACCCGAAGAGATCTCAACTACTTTTGGATGTTCCACTAGAACTGTTTATAATATCATCCAAAAAGCACTAGATATTATAAAAAAACACTGGAAGTAGTATTATGAATACTATAAAAGTTGAAAATTTGTATAAATCTTTTGGGAATAACCTGGTACTTAGAGATATTTCATTCTCAATTGAAGATGATAGGTTACTCATAATAGGAAGAAGTGGAATGGGCAAAAGCGTACTCATAAAAAGTATCGTTAGACTATTAGAACCAGATAGAGGTAGAGTATATATTAACGATATCAACGTATCATCACTTAGTGAGAAAGAATTAGAGGAATTCTGGAGAGAAGTTGGTTTTCTGTTTCAGAGCGGAGCATTGTTTGATTCACTTACAGTTGAAGAAAATATACTTTTTGTTCTAGAAAATGTAAGAGGCATAACAGGAGAAACCGCTAAAAAAAGAGCAAAAGAAGTTTTGGAGATGGTTGGATTACCCAATGTAGGCAACAAAATGCCATCTGAACTGAGTGGCGGAATGAAAAAAAGAGTTGCTTTAGCAAGAACTATATCAACATACCCAAAAATCTTATTTCTCGATGAACCCACAACTGGCTTAGATCCAATAACATCAGATTACGTTATATCATCCGTAATAGAACTCAAAAACCATCTAAACATACCAATAGTAGTTGTTACACATGATATCGAAGTTATGAAGAAAATTGGTGGCAAAGTGATTATGCTTGAGAATGCAAGTATTGTATTCTTTGGCAACCTTTTTGATATGATATCAAATGGAAATGAATACACAAAACAGTTTCTAAGCGGTATTAGTAATGGACCTATAAAAGTATTATAACATACATAAATGCCTGAAATTACAGCAAAATACCAGTAGTAACATTAACAAACAATTTACTCAAACACAAACTACCAATTTTCAGTAACCACTCCTAAAGACCTAAAGAAACCCCTAAGTTAAAATAAACATATCCCAGATAGAAATTGTATATACCTGTATTATAACCAAATCTAGTAAATACTCCAAATCTATCAGAAATATCATAGCTTATACCAAAAGAAGGCCTTACATCAACTCCAATACTTCCAATACTACCTAGCTCACTAAAACCAACACCATACGAAATCCCTAAATCTACACCTATACCGAAATTAATCTTACTGAATCTAAACATATAATCACTACCAACTATCAAATTAAACTTTAAAAGGTTGACAACATAATCTCCATCAGATCCAAAAGCATACTGTCCCCCTACCCCACCCTTAAGATAAACAGGCACATTAACACCAAACAAGCTTTTTAAACTACTTCTAGGTAATACTTCAACTATAACTCCAGTTCCATCTTCATAAAAAGGTATACCCAAAACTATGTCAATATCAACAGCATAACCACCTGAAACAATAACAAATAGAAATAAACAAAATACACCAAAATTAGATTTCATAATACCATCCTGCCGAATGGAAGTATAACAAAACCTAATTTATTTTTCAATAAACATCATACAATTCTACATTTACCTTGAAATGAAATCTAAAACCTTAAGAGGGGATACCCCCTTATGTTCTCTATTTAATTCCTCTTATTATTACGTTTGTGAATGCAATATTTGCTTTGTAGTCCTGTCCTCCGTTGTTATCCCAAGTTCCACTTCCATTATTAAAGACTACAGCGTAGTTATTACCAACGACATTTATGGTCTTACTCCACCAACCACCTCCCTCATTTACCATATCCTCACCTGGAGCAGTAGTCCAAGTACTACCATTATTGTAGTGTATCTTGACTGTAGTCCAATCAGGTCTATAATATCTAACTTTAACACTAACAGGAGCAGTTCCTGTATACAATCCTCCAACATTAACTATTCCGTTGCTTACATGTATCAGATTACCATACGATATTTTCGAGATGTAGTCTCTATTCATGTTGTTGTCCCACTGAGAGCCATTATTAAATACGAAATCAAAAGTTTCAGAAGTTCCGTTTATTGTCTTACTCCACCAACCATTTCCTTCACTAGCCATTGATTCACCTGGAAGAGCAGTCCAATTACCACTGATATTGTGATGGATATTCACACTACTCCAACTGTTGTTAAAATACTTGACTGTTATTCCGGTGGATGGCATATTTGTAATTGTAAATGGTATAGCATTAGTAGAACTTGCATTGTTTGAAACATCTCTTGCGAATACCCTTAACAGGTTAGTCGTATTTATTGAAAGATTAGTTGTATAGCTCCAAGTTGTTGTTCCTGAAGCCAAGACGAAAGGAGATCCATTTATAGATATAAACACTTCTTTTACGCCACTTTTATCATCCGAGGCACTACCGTAGATTGTTATGTTGGTTTGGTTCATTATCATCTGATTGCTTGCTGGATATGATACACTAACAGTCGGTGGTGTTGTATCATTCATATTAGGAGCACCTTGACTAGATGTTAGACCCCAGTCATAAGTTATATCTACTGATTGACCTCCTACAACTTTGTAATTATCACCTGGTGTCCAATCTACACCATTCCTTCTGAACTTAAATTCAATATTTCTACCACTAGGAACCGAAGTAGAAGTCCAGACCCATATATTTCTACCGCTACTATCAGTACCTTTGTATGTCATTACAGTAGCAGGACCACTACCCCACCAAGTCATACCGGGAACTATATTGTTGTTATCATTAGCACTCGTAGGTGGAGAATAACTACCGCAAACTCCGACAAAGTTTGCTCCTCCGACAAAGGATCTTAATACTATCGTAGTTATTGGCACGCTACCAACATATTTTATGGTATAAGCAAGTGTAGCATCATTAAACTCTATCTGGTAAGGACCCGTAACAGGTGCTTCAAATGTTATAGGA